>JAFYLV010000016.1 GCA_017556885.1 Clostridia bacterium
AAAACAATCCCACACTCGGTATGCAGTGGCTTGATCACCAGAGCGATGCCATCTGTGACCTGTTTTCTGTGATTGCCGAAACGGTCTATACAATCGACCCGAATATCAGGCTCGGCTTCATGACGGGTGAGCGTTACTTTGAAGGCTATCAGTTTGCACGGTATGCGGATGCGCTTTCCATGGGCGGTAAACATGAGATCATGTGGCGTCCCGGCGGCGGTGCCTATGAGGATTTCAATTTTGAAACCGTCGTGCAGAAGGTGGAGGGTATCGGTCGGCAGAATGCCTATCTGCCCGCCTATGTGACCACCATCCAACACGAGATCGAGAATTTCCCCTACCAGACCATCAAGAAAACGCCCCGTTCCACGGCGCTGGAGGCGTTCATGGCCATGACCGTGGGCTGTAACGGCGCGGCATTTAATATCCTGCCTTCGGAGACGATGGAGAGCCTTGACAATATCCGCGGGCATCTTGCGGCCATCGAGAGGTTCCGCCCCTTCTGCGAGACGGCGGCAAGGCTTTTTGCCGGTCTTTCCCCGGAGGGTATCCATTCCGGCTGGCGGCCGGAGGGACAGGCGGCGGTGCCGGAGGGAGATTATATCACCCGCAACGGTATGCGTTTTACCGTGTACAACCGGGAAATGTTTCTCTCCGGTTTGCCGGAGTGCTATCATAAGGACAAGGCGCGCGTCGTGACCATGACGGGTACCGCGGCCGGGATCATGGAGGATGCAGAGGTGGAAAAACTGCTTTCCGGCGGCATTTATCTGGATCCCGATGCGATCTCCTATCTTTCTTCCCGTGGCTTTGGCGATCGGATCGGTTTCTCCGTGGAAAAGGAGATCCCCGTGGATGCCATGGAGCGCTACGCTGCACATCCCATGAACGAAAGTTTTGTCGGCGGTCTTCGTAACTGCCGCCAGGCCTTCCATTTCGGTCCGAGCTTCCTGCTGCATCCGGAAAAGGAGAACTGCGAGATTTTCTCCGAGCTCATTGACTACCACGAAAATGTCTGGGGTCCCTGTGCCAGCGGTCTGTATGAAAACGATCTTGGCGGCCGCGTGTTCTGCGCGGGTTATTATCCCTTTGACTGGTGCTCCGATCAGCAAAAGACGCTTCAACTCAAGCGTATTTTCCTGCGGCTCTCCGGCGGTACCCTTCCTTCCTTTGTGGAAAGCTACCACCGTGTGCGCAATATCACCCTCACGGGTGAGGGCAGAATGTGCGTGACTCTGACCAACACGTCAAATGACGATCTTTGCGGTCTTACCCTTGCGGTGCGGACGGAAAAGACGAGCGCACGGCTGCACACGGTGTTTGACGGCTCCCGTGAGCTTGTATCCTCCCGCGGCGAGAATCTGTACGGCGGTGAATACAGATATTTTGAGATCGACCGTATCCCGCCCTTTGAAGCGGTCATTGTGGAGCTGTAGTGAAGATGACAAGAAAAGATATCCTTTCCCATCATGACGTGGTGTTTTTAAACCCCGTGCATGATCCGGCGGGAGGTCTCCCCATCGGCACCGGCGATACCGGCGCTTTGCTCTGGACAGAGTCCGATCGCCTGCATGTGACGGTCAATAAGACCGACCTTTGGGACGATACTGTGGAAGACGATCCGGTATTTGCAAACCATGCAACGGAGAAATTCACCGTCTGCCGGCACGGTGCGCACATCGTGCTGGATATGAACTGTCCCGCCTTTGAAATGCTCTATCAGGATCCTTATGAAGCGCGGATATCCCTGTATGATGCCACGGTCCGGATCTCCGCCAATGCCCCTTTTATGCATACGGAGGTGGAAGCCTTCGCCTGCGAGGGTGCGGAGGCAGTGGTACTGCACCTGCGCACGGCTGCACCGGAGGCAATGCCTCTGTCCATGCGGCTGGAGCGTTTTGGCAGCCGTATGGGAAGCTATTGGTTCCACCGCTTCCGCCCGGGAACGGACATCGGCCTTGGCGGAACCTCCTCCGAGGCCGAGGCTGGCATTCTCCGCATCCGGCAGAGCCTGCGGGGAACGGAGTTTTGCGTTTCCCTGCTGACGGAATCCTCCGCGGAGGCAAACTTCTCGGCGATCGGCTCCCACGGCAGCCGCTGCGATTTTACAGCGGCACAAAAACAGGATATTCTCGTTTATATCGCCATCGGAACGGGGAAAACGGCAGATGAGGCCGCAAAGGAGGCGGATCGCCGGGTGCGGTCTGCGGCGGCAAAGGGCCGCGAGCTCCTGCGCGCAGAACACAACCGCGCTTGGGCGGAATTCTGGGAGAAATCCTATGTGACGTTGCCGGAATCTCAGGATTTTCTGGAAAACCTTTGGTACCTTAACCTTTATTATGCCAATTCGCAGATGAAGGGCGTTTATCCCGCGCATTTCTGTAACGGTCTGTGGAGCTTCTATCACGATTACGTTCCCTGGACGGATTATTTTCACTACAATATGCAGCTGGCCACCTTCCCCCTGGAGGCAGCTGGCCATCCGGAGCTTCTGGAGACCTACTGCGGCTTCCGCGTGCGGCAGCTTCCGTTGGCAAAGAAATATGCCGAGGTCAAAAAAGGAACCGGCGGTGCATTCTATGCCGACGTCTGCGACCGGCAAGGAAGAGGCGGTGCCGGCGTTTCGGATAACTGTACCTGCGGTGCGCAGATCGCCATGATGCTCTACCGACATTACCGATATTCCGGCGACCGGAAGTATTTGGAAGAAGCGGCGCTGCCCGTCATGCGGGAGTGTGCGCAGTTTTATATGGACATTCTGCAAAAGGGTGAAGACGGGTTCTACCACGTTCATTCTACCCAGGGCTATGAAGGCTCGCCGCTTCTGGACGACAGTATCACCGATCTTGCCATGATCCGGGCGCTATTCTCCGCCCTCATCCGGGAACTTCCCGCGGCGGAGACCGAAGAGCTGCGCGACCGGCTGGAAAATCTGACCCCCTACCGGTATACCGGATTTTATCCGGAAGAGATCTGCGAGGGGAAAATCACCCGCGGTATCGGAAACGGTCTTTCTCCCCGAGGGGAAGAGGTGCTCCTGGTAGGTCAGCGTGTAGAGGATGGGCAGTGGATCCGCCGCACCTTCGGCGATCGTGTGCACGACTATTACGGCTTCCCCGATACGGAAATGGCACCGCTCTTCCCGGCGGGAGAGATCGGCATCCGAAATGACGGAGAAAAGTTGTACAACGCCATCTACAACAGTGTTCTGCTCCATCACCGCAGCCTGTTTCCGGACAATGCCTTGGGGCGAGATGCTTCCGACGGCTTCTGCATGGGCTGGTGCATGCAGCCCATTTACCTTGCGCGGATGGGACTCTGGGAGCTTTTGAAGACACAGTTTGAAAATACGATAACCACCTGGATCGCATTTCCTCAGGGCTTTGGTTTCTATAGCCCGGAGGATCGGGAACGCCTGCAGAACCGCTGGGCGCAGTACGAGATCATCGACTGCACGAATCGGGAAAAGCACCGTATTCCCGCCTGGAACTGGCGGCATTTTGACTATGAAACGCTGCCCATTCTCGCAACGGCGGTCAACGAGATGCTCCTGCAGAGCTACGACGGTACCCTGCGGCTCTTCTGCGCGGTGGATCCGGCGGAGAGCTATGCCTTCTGTCTGTATGCCGAGGGCGGTTTCCGCGTGGAAGGCCGGTATGCTGCGGGCAAATACGTGGCAGAAATCGCCTCGCTGCGGGGAAGCGAGCTTCGGCTTATGCTGCCGGCAGGGGAATACACCGTTACCGATGCGGCGGGCGCAGAACTGCCCGTTTCCCGTGACGAAAAGGGAGAGCTGATCATCGAAACTTGCCCGGGTATGAGCCTGCGCGTTGCCAACTGCGAGGAAATGCCACAGATCTCCCGAAAAATGGAGAAAAATAACGGTCCGAAGGTGTTCGGAGATGCCAAACTCGGCGAATTTGCCGGGATGTATCAGTAATAAAAAGAACGTCTTGCAAAATTGGCAAGACGTTCTTTTTATGCGCGCTGGCGCCGATAGACACCGGGTGAGAGACCGGTGACGTTTCGAAATACGCGGCAAAAGCTCTTTGCATCGGAAAAGCCGACATCCGTAGCGATATCTGCAATGGGAAGCGAGCTGTTTTGCAGATGAAGACAGGCAATCTCGATACGGTGGCGGTTAAGAATGTTGTGAAAGGTATCCTGCGTGACCGCTTTGAAAATGCGGCAGAAGCTGGATTTGCTGAAGCCGCAGGCTTCGCAGACGGTATCCAGATCCAACGGAGAGGCGTAGCGTTCGTGGATCATCTCCAGCGCCAGTTCAACACGGGCAACGTCGCGCAGGGAACGGGCGGAGGAGGTATCCCCCGGAGCGGTGAGAAAGTGCTGGAGGATCAGTGCGCTGATACGGAAAAGATTTCCGCGGATGGCAAGACCGGAAAACTCGGATCGGGTATCCCATAAGGTGCCGGTTTCGTGGAGAAGCTCGCGGAGCGCAGAAAAAACCTCGCCCCCCTCCGCAAGATGGAGGATGCGGCGGGAAAAGGTCATATTGACCAGCGGGCGGAAATATTCTCCCAGGAACCCGGGGCCCAGCTCCACCGTTAGCCGGCGGCCGGTTCCGCCTTCGGGATATTCGTGTGCCGCCATGGGGCGGATGAGGACAAGATCGCCTGCCTGAAGCAGGAATTCTTCCCCCTCTACGATGACCCGGTAATCTCCGGAGAGACAGAAACTCAGTTCCATTTCCGGATGACGGTGAAGTTCAAAGCCCGTGGCATCTCCGGTCTGGAGAAAATACGTATCTTTACCTACCAGCAGAGGCTGATACAACATGAAAAATCACCTCCGGAAAAGAGTATAGCACAGAAATTTTGCGCACACAAGACGCGATGAGAATTTTTGCGAATTTTTGAGCAACGAAAGATGTGTTGCATCGAGAAAAAAAGGATTATAATAAAATCAAGAATCGCATGAGGAGGAATGTGGAAATGCATCGGATCGGGCTTCAAACCTATACGATCAGAGATCTTTTGACAACGCCGGAGGACCGTCGCAAAACTTTTTGTGCCGTCCGGGAGCAGGGATATGACTTTGTGCAGCTGTTTGGCGGCATGAAGCGCCTGGAAACGGATGCCCATATCTGCAAAGAATTGGGCATTCCGGCTATCGGCGCAGTGATCATGCTGGAAATGTGCGAGGAAGACCCCGACGGGCTCATTTCCCTTTTCAAAGAGACCGGAATGACGGATATCAGCGTCAGCTCTGTGGTAAAAACAGAGGAGGAGACGCTGGACTTCATCCGCCGCTGCAATGCCTTTGCAGAGCGTGCCGTGGGTGAGGAACTGACCTTCTCCTACCACAACCATTCCACGGAATTTGTGCGTACCGAATGTGGGAAAACGGTAATGGAACTCATGATGGAGGGCTTCTCAAAGCAGGTGGATTACATGCCGGATACCTACTGGATACACGATGGCGGGTATGATGTGCGCCGTTTCCTGGAGCAGACGGCGGGGCGGTATAAGCACATTCACCTCAAGGATATGAAGAAGACCGAGACGGGGCGCACCTTTGCTCCCCTGGGCGAAGGGAATCTCTATATGCCGGGGATCATCCATACGGCACTGGATGGCGGAGCTGAAACTTTTATCGTTGAGCAGGATATGTGCCAAGAGGATCAGCTGCTCTGTGCCGGACGCAGCATTGCCTACCTGCGCAGCCTGAATCTTCTGTAGATCGGAGGTACACCATGGAAAAATTGCATCTCGGTGTCGGACGCAGTGATATTACACCGGCGGTGGGCGGTCAGCTCTACGGCTACCGTCCGGATCTGTTTTCCGAATCGGTGGAGGATCGCCTGAATGCGACGGCATTTTGCTTTATGCAGGGGGATCTTCGTGCGCTGATGATCAGCGTTACGGTGTGCCTGATCAATACGGAACTTTCCAACCGGATCCGCGGGCTTCTGGCGGAGACGTGCGGCATCCCTGCAGAGAATATTTTGCTCTGCGCGACCCATACCCACTCCGGCCCCAACACCGCAGGAACCTACGGCTGGGGAGATATTGACGCGGAATACTGTGAGAATATTTTGATCCCCGCGATTCTGTCTGCCGCCGGAAAGGCGGCGGATTCCATGGTTCCGGTGACGGTGGGCGTTGCGGAGGGAGAGAGCCTTGTTGGCATCAACCGCCGCGAGCTCAACGAGAACAACGGCGTGGATCTCGGGCAGAATCCCTGGGGCCCCATGGATCGCCGGATGACGGTGATCTCCTTCCGTGATGCGGAAGATAAATGCATTGCCAATATGGTTCATTACGGCTGCCACGGAACGGCAGCCGGGGCAAACTGTGAAATATCCCGCGACTGGTCCGGCCTGATGTGTGATGCACTGGAGCGCCAGAGCGGAGCGATTACGGCCTTTTTTAACGGCCCGGAAGGAGACGTCGGCCCCCGGATCACCAACGGAAGCACCACCGGCAGAAAAACGGTGGACGGAAAAGTGCTGGGCGATATCCGCTATGTGAAGGAGCTTGGCATGATCGCAGGCCGGGATGCAGTGCGCATCTGGCGCGAGATCTGGGACTGGCGGAACGTAGAGCTCCGTGCAGACAGCAGAAAGCTCTTCATTCCGCTGAAGGCAAAGCTTGGTGCGGCGGAGGCTCGGGAAAAGCTGAAAAAATACGAAGGCCGTACGGTCAATCTCGGAGGGCAGATCCGCCGTCATCTGGAACAGGTGCTGCAGGCGCATGCGGCGGGTGTGCCCGATGCGGAGGCCTATCCCGTGGAGCAGTCGGTGCTTGGACTTGGAAACTTGATTTTTGCGGGAATCCCGTTTGAGACTTTTTCGGAGATCGGCCTGCGGCTCGACCGTATGGTACGCGGCGGCCGGGTGCTTTCGCTTTCCAACACCAACGGAAGTGAAGGATATTATATCACGGAGGATGCCATTTGCCGCGGCGGCTATGAGGTCAATATGTTCCTTTACGGCCGCCTGCAGCCCTTCTGTGACCATGCAGATTTTGCACTTCTCAGCCGTTCGGCGGAGCATATTCGGGAGGTGCTGGAAAAATGAGTGAGGAAAGGCTGCTTCTTGGCGTCGGCAGGGCGATCATCACGCCCGAGGTGGGTGGAAATCTTTGCGGTTACCGGCCGGATATTTATTCGGAATCGGTGGCGGATGACCTTACGGCGATTGCCTTGTATTTCCGGCAGGGGGTGGAACAGGTGCTGCTTGTCAGCCTGACCATCACGACCCTGAATAATGAGCTTAGCGAACTTTTGCGCGCGGCAGTTGTAAAAGAAACCGGTCTGCCGCTGGAAAGAGTTATTCTGCATGCCACACACACCCACTCCGGTCCCAATACCGACGGAACGGTGGGTTGGGGTGTTGTGGATATTCCGTACAGAGATCATATCCTGCTGCCGGGCCTGATTTCGGCGGCGAAAAAAGCAATGACAAATCCGGTACCGATCGTTGTAGGCGTCGGTGTCGGAGAAAGCGACGTTGCGGTCAACCGCCGCGAGCTCACGGCCCGGAATACCCTGGATCTGGGACAGACACCCTGGGCGCCGGTTGACCGGAGGATGACGGTGCTATCCTTCCGGGATGAGAACGGACAGTGTCTTGCCAATCTGATCCAGTACGGCTGCCACGGAACGGCGGCAGGAGCAAACCACGAGATCTCCCGCGACTGGTCCGGATTTATGTGCGATACGCTGGAGCGGGAGAGCGGCGGTATCACCGCCTTCTTTAACGGCTGCATCGGTGATACCGGCCCGCGCATTTCCAACGGAAGAACCACGGGCAGCAAGCAGACAGAACGCGGAGAAGAGGGCGACATTACCTATGCGGTAGAGCTGGGGCAGGTTGCGGCCCGGGATGCCGTCGGAATTTGGCGCGGCATCTGGGATTGGCATCCCGCGGATCTGAAATTCGGAACGGGAAGCATTTCAATCCCGTTGAAGCCCAAAATGTCGGCAGAGGAAGCAGAAAAGCTGCTGGAAAAATATACCGGCGGAGTCAATCTGTCGGGATTGATGCGCTCCTATCTCGAAAAAACGCTGGAGGCGCACGCGGCGGGCATTCCCGATGATACGGAGTTTGTCTTTACACAGCCGGTAGTTACATTGGGAAATCTCGCTTTGATCGGGTTTCCTTACGAAATTTTTTCGGAAATCGGTCTGCGAATTGACAAAATGCTTCCGGAGGCGAAAGCCCTCTGCCTGTCCTGTATAAACGGCAGAAACGGTTATTTTGTAACGGAGGACGCGCTTTGCCGCGGCGGCTATGAGGTGCGGATGTTCTTGTATGACCGCCCGCAGCCCTACTGCGAAAATGCGGATTTTGCGCTCATACGGCAGAGCGTTGACAATGCCAGAAGAATTATCAAAGAACAATAAAGGAGAAAAATTATGTACCGTATCGGACAGGAAGAGATTGCAGCGCTTACCCGTGTGATCGAAACCCGGGATATGTTTAAGATCAATAACGGACTGCAGGAATCGCGGCATGTGGAGGAGTCCCTGCAGGAAATTTTCAAGTGCGAACACGCCATCTTTATGACCAGCGGCCACGCGGCTCTGGTTGCCGGGCTGGTTGCTCTTGGCATCGGCCCCGGGGATGAGGTCATCGTTCCGGCGTATACATATATTTCTACGGCTATGGCGGTGGTCAGTGCTGGCGCAATGCCGGTCATTGCCGAAGTGGATGAGACGCTCACCATTGATCCGGAGGACGTCCGCCGCCACATTACCCCCCATACCAAGGCGGTGATTCCCGTCCACATTCAGGGCTTCCCCTGCAATATGGATGCCATCATGGAGATCGCCGGGGAGTACGGGATCGCAGTGCTGGAGGATGCCTGTCAGGCGGACGGCGGTGCATATAAGGGCAAGCGCCTGGGCACTATTGGCAACGCCGGTACCCTGAGCTT
>JAFYLV010000132.1 GCA_017556885.1 Clostridia bacterium
CCGTCCTCTTCGATACCGACAACAACGCCGATATCCTTGAGCAGCTCAGCGGCCAGCAGATACTCCTCGTTTGCCTTGGTGATCTCGTCGGCATCGGCGTAATCCTTGTAGGCAGCGCCAGACACAACAGCGAGAACCATGCAGAGGACCAGTGCCAGGCACAGGATCTTCTTGAGATTTCTCATCGTGGAAATCCTCCTTTAAAAATTTGCAGTTTTTCTGCTGGGTATAGCATACCCCAAGTGCATTTTTTTTGCAAGAGGTTTGTGCGACATGTAACAGTACTGTAACATTGACGGGTTTTTGTGACACATTCCCGTAACATACGGGCGATCTCCGCGGCGTTGTAACGCCCGGGCAGCTGCATTTTCCTTTTCCTGTCATATCCGCCGGGGACATCCCATACCTATATAGCAAGACGAAATCAGCCACGGAGGAAGAAGCTATGACGAGCATTTATGAAGACATCGCCGCCCGGACGGGAGGCAACATTTACATCGGCGTGGTGGGGCCGGTGCGCACAGGCAAGTCCACCTTTATCAAGCGTTTTATGGAAACGCTGGTGCTGCCGCACATGACCGATCCCTACCGCCGGGAGCGGGCGCGGGATGAGCTTCCCCAGTCGGGCGGCGGGCGCACCATCATGACGGCGGAACCGAAGTTTGTGCCCGAGGAGGCGGTGGAGCTGCACCTCGGCCATAGCCGGATGCGGGTGCGGCTTATCGACTGCGTGGGCTACATGGCCGACGGGGCGCTGGGACTCCTTGAGGACGGCGTTCCGCGTATGGTCAAGACTCCGTGGTTTGAGGAGGAGATCTCCATCACCGCCGCAGCGGAGCACGGCACCCGCAAGGTGATGGATGAGCACGCGACCATCGGGCTCGTCATCACCACCGACGGCACCGTGACGGAGCTCGACCGCGCGGATTATATGGAAGCGGAGGCGCGCATCATCCGGGAGCTTACCGCCCTCGAAAAGCCTTTCCTTGTCGTTGTCAACTCCGCCGAGCCCGACGGCCCCGCCGCCCGCGCCGCCGCCGAGCACATCCGCACGAACTTCGGCCTCGAGCCCCTCTGCTGCGACTGTGCCGCCCTTTCCGAGAATGGGGTGGAACGCATCCTGCGCGGTGTGCTGGATGCCTTCCCGGTGGTGCAGGTGGATGCGGAGCTGCCCGGCTGGGTAGCAGGGCTTGCTACCGACCATCCGGTACGCGCCGCCGTATACACTGCCCTGCTTTCCGCCGCAGAGGGCATGCGCACCATGGGCGGCGCGGAGGCGCCTCTCGCCACCCTCGCCGCGACGGAGCCCATCCGCGAGGCGCGCATCCTGTCCACCGATATGGGCAAAGGCACCGTGACCCTCTCCTGCGGGCTTGACCGATCGGTATTCTACGACATTCTCTCGGAGTGCGCGGGTGTCCCCATCCGGGACGACGGGGAGCTTCCCGCCCTGCTGCAGGAATTTTCCGCCGCAAAGCGCAGCCACGACCGTTACGCCGAGGCGCTGCGGCAGGTTTACGACACGGGCTACGGCATCGTCATGCCCTCGCTTTCCGAAATGCGCCTTGCCGAGCCGGAGATCGTGCGGCAGGGCGGACGTTCCGGCGTGCGCCTGTGCGCTGAGGCACCCTCCATCCACATGGTGCGGGCGGACATCAAGGCGGAGATCTCCCCCGTCGTGGGATCCGAGAAGCAGTCGGAGGATCTGCTGCAGTTCCTCCTGCGGGAATTTGAGGAGGACACCAGCCGCATCTGGGATTCCAACATCTTCGGCAAGAGCCTGCACGAGCTGGTCAACGAGGGGCTGCAGGCAAAGCTCAACCACATGCCCGCCGCAAGCCAGGAAAAGCTGCGGGAGGCCATGGAGCGCATCATCAACGAGGGAAGCTCCGGTCTGATCTGCATTATTCTTTGAAAGACGAAAGCACGGCAGAAGCTCTGCCGTGCTTTCGTTATATATTGGAAGAAATTATTCGATGACTACGGCGGCGTGGCACCAGAGCTTGGGCAACGTGAAGGAAATTTCGCCGCCCTTTTCCGCAAAGGAAAGCTCCTCACCTGTGGGAGCAACGTAAATTTTTGCCGGGCGGCGGCCGTCGGGCAGCCGGAGAGTGACGGACACATCGGCAATGGTGGGAATGTCCTCAATAATTTCGGTTTTTTCACCGCGGCGAACAGGAATGGCATAAAGCAGATGGCAGACAAAGCGATCCTCCACCTTCTGGTGCTGCAGAGTAACGATACCCTGGGCGGGCAGGTCGGTCTCCAGCGTTTTCTTGCCGGAAAGCAGCCGATCCAGCAGGCGCAGCAGCATGCGCTGGGTGGTGATGGCTCCCATGCGGAAATATTCCTCAAAGAGGGGCCACGCAACGCAGATGCCCTCGGCGCCTTCGGTGACAGCGGGGCTTTTCGGTGCGGTGGGATCATCGGGCGTATGCTGATGGGAGGAGAAATGGAAGGGAGATCGATCAAAATAGGGCTCCACACGCTCTGCGAGCACCTCGCCCGTGGCCTTGATCTCCCAGCCGGCGCGGTAGATCACGAAGGGCGCGGCGGAGAAGATATCATAATCCTCGCAGGGCAGCAGATACGCCGGGGTGTGCGCCGCCGGGCGGGCGCACTTTGCGCCAAGGTCAAAGAGGAAGCCGCCCTCTGCATCCATGCCGGAGGTGCCGGTGCAGAGAAGCTTGCCGCCGGCGGCGGTGAAGGCCTTCAGTTTTACAAGCAGATCTCCCTCCGGGCGGATGCTGTCGGGCAGGATGATGACCTTATAGCGGGAGAAGTCGCTTTCGGCATCCAGCACGTCGTAGAGGAACTTGCCCTCCAGCAGGATGCGGTTCGCGCCCCGGTCGCCGGGATCCTTCTGCCCCATGCTTTCCTGGGAAAGAAGACCCACGTCGGCCACGTTTTCCACCCCGTCGCACCAGGGCTCCAGCGCCTCGATGCGGGCGTAGGCCGGGCCGATAAGCTCGTAGGTAGCCGGGCAGAGCTTTCCGCGGGGATGGAACTGGTCACCCACGGAGCACTTGGCACCCATGGCCACGGAAAGGGCGGTCTCATAGATGAGGGCATTGGGATGCTTGAATCCGCCGAATTCGCCCCAGGTGGTGTGGAATTTGCCCGTCATGCCGAGGGCTTCCATGCCGAGGCCCTGGGAATAGCGCATGGAGAGGGGGAAATGGTCATAGCCCCAGCCGCCGGTGGGCAGGCTTTCCAGCTCCAGATGGGTATTGCAGGCGGCGAGATCACGGCGTCCGCGGCGGATGTGGCCGGCGTTGTGGAAGATGCGCATCTCCGGAGAGAGCCCGTGCACGGCGGCATTGGTGCGGCGGACGTATTCAAAATAGACCTGCTCGCCGTACTTCACGGCATCCGCTTCGTTCTCGGGATCCAGTCCGGCGGCCAGCATGCCCGCAATGCAGCGGGGACACCAGCAGGTGCGGGGTGCGCTGATATCAAAGAAGATGCCGTCCGCATCGGGATAGCGGCGAACGACCTCCTCCGTCTGGGCGCAGAGAAGATCCAGATAGGGGGTGTTGTAGCACATCAGGTGATAGCCCGCCTGCATAAAGGACTGGCCTTTTTCCTTTGTCACCCGCAGCCACTCGGGATGCGCCATGGCAGACTGCTCATCAAATCCTGCACTGATGTAGACGGGGGCATTAACGCCGATCTCATGGCAGGCATCGATCATTTCCCGCAGGATATCGAAATCCAGATGGGGATGGGTGGCAAATTTTTCGGAGGGGTAATAGAAATTGCCGTGGTGGCACTTTGCAAAGACGGTAATGGAGCTGACATGGCCGGTCTTAAGGGCCTGCTGGAACTCGCCGCGGTCAAAATCCGCGCCGATGCCGGGGATATGCTCCGAGGTATGATAGTCCAGATGCACCTGCCGGAAGGGGAAAGTTTTCATGCAAATTCCTCCTGTTTTTGAAAAAACGGGCACGGCAAGCGTGCCATGCCCGTTTTGCATTGTTGTAAGGATTAAAGAATGACCTCGTGGCCGGTCTTGGCGGACTCGTAGATGGCGCTGAGGATACGCATCATCTGAACGCCGTCCTCGGCGGGGTTGCGGCAGGGAGCGCCGGTGTCCACGCAGTTGACAAAGTGGGCGATCTCATTCTCAAAGAGGTTTGCAAAGGAGAGACCGGTGGAGCGGTCAAGCTGGACGTTGGACATGTAGCCGTTGGTCTCGGTGAAGATCTCCAGCTCGGGATCGAGCTTTGCGCCGGCCTTGGAGCCGAAGAGCTGGATGGTGCCCTCGCCCTTCTTGAGGTTCAGCGTGAAGGAGCACTCCACCTGCAGAACGGCACCGTTGTCAAAACGGATCAGAGCGGTGGCGAGGTCCTCAACGTCGTAAACGCCGTGGGTCATATCCTTGCCCTCGAAGTAGCCGGAGCGGTCCTTGCAGTCGGGACGGTTCTTGAGCTTATCAAAGGTAGCACCATAGACAGAGATGGGCTTGGGGTTGCCGAAGAGATAGCGGACGAGGTCGATGACGTGAACACCGAGGTCGATGAGGGGACCGCCGCCGGAAAGCTCCTTATTGGAGAACCAGCCGCCGGGGCAGCCGTTGCGACGCAGGTAGTTGCACTTGGCATAGTACAGCTCGCCGAAGAAGCCGTTGTCCACGAAATCCTTGACGACGGCGCAGTCGTTGCCGAAGCGGCGGACGAAACCGATCATAAGCAGCTTGCCGGCCTTCTCGGCGGCAGCCTTCATTTCCTCGGCCTCTTCAACGGTGGTAGCCATGGGCTTCTCGCAGAGGACATGCTTGCCGGCATTGAGGGCAGCGATGGTGCAGGGAGCATGAGCCGCGTTCCAGGTGCAGACGCTGACGGCATCGATCTCGGGCAGCGCGAGCATCTCATTCATGTCGGTGAAGAGACGGGTAACACCGTGCTTCTCGCCCTTCATCTTCAGCTTGGCCTCGTCGATATCGCAGAAGGCGTACAGCTCGACATTGGGAAGGGCCTTGTAACCCTTGATGTGAGACTCGGCGATGTTGCCCACACCGATAATACCGATACGGATCTTCTTTTCCATGTGACAAATCCTCCACAGAATTGTATTTCTTTCTTTTTGCGGCGCATACCCGTCGGGTGCGCACAGTTTCTATCGCTATCATATCACCCCGCCGCGAAAATTACAACCCTCTTTTTTGAAAATTTCCGCCTGCCGCCGCCCTTGCCAACGCAGGCACAATGGTATATACTTATTTATATGAAGAATTTACGGAGGTCCTGCCCATGATATACCTTTCCTGCGCCCTTTCCGCTGCTGCCGTTGTGCTCTGCGTGCTCATTCTGCTGCGGCAGTCTGCCCGCGATAAGGACGCTGCCGAAGCCGCCCGCCATGCCGCGGACGAGCAGGCCGCAGCCCTTTCCGCCGCCCTCTCCGCCCTGCGCACCGAGCTTGCCGCCACCGTCAACGGCGCAAACCAGCTTTCCGTGCAGGCCACCGGCGAGCGTCTTGCCGACTTTGCCCGCCGGCTCGAGGCGCTGGACGCCCGTTTCGAGACCATCCGCGCCACCATGGACGGCCGCATGACCGCCCTGCAGCAGTCCAACGAAAAGCAGCTGGAGGAAATGCGCAAAACCGTGGATGAGCGCATGCAGAAGACCCTGGAAAGCCGCATCGGCGAGTCCTTCAAGTTGGTCAACGAGCGACTGGAGCAGGTTTGGCGCGGCCTTGGCGAGATGCAGAACCTCGCCGTCAGCGTGGGCGACTTAAAGCGCGTGCTTTCCAACGTCAAGACCCGCGGCATCCTCGGCGAGATCCAGCTCGGCGCCATTCTTGCGGAGATCCTCTCCCCCGACCAGTACGAGCAGAACGTCGTCACCGTGCCGAGAAGCCAGAACCCGGTGGAATTTGCCGTCCGCCTTCCCGGCGACGGAGACGCCCCCGTTTATCTGCCCATCGACTCCAAATTCCCGGCCGATGCCTACGAGGCGCTGCTTGCCGCCTACGAATCCGGCGATGCCGCCGCGGTGGATGCCGCCGGCAAGACGCTGGATGCCCGGCTGAAATCCTTTGCCCGGGATATCCGCGACAAATACATCAGCCCGCCCCACACCACCGACTTCGGCATCATGTTCCTGCCGGTGGAGGGTCTCTATGCGGAGGTCGTGCGCCGCGGTCTTGTGGAAGTCCTCCAGCGTGATTTCCGCGTCAATATCGCCGGCCCCACCACCATGGCCGCCCTGCTCAACTCCCTGCAGATGGGCTTCCGCACTCTCGCCATTCAGAAGCGCTCCGGCGAGATCAGCCGCGTGCTCGGCGCAGTTAAAACAGAATTTGCCACCTTCGAGAAGGTCCTCACCGAAGCTCAGACCCAGCTTGGCCGTGTCGGCAACAGCCTCGACACCCTTATCGGCGTGCGCACCCGGCAGATCAACCGCAAGCTCAACTCCGTTACCGAGCTTGACCCCGCCGAGGCACATCAGCTGCTGGAGGAATGAGCCGGCCGAAAGTACTTCCCTCGCCTCTTCCCCTGGGAGAGGTGGACAAGCAACACGAGGACGGAGAGGACCCTCTCAGTCACCTGCGGTGACAGCTCTCCCAAAGGGAGAGCCAAGGGCCGTCATACGTTTTGTAGGGGAGGATATAATCCTCCCGCACTTTCACGTTATGCATACGACCGGGAGGCTGATAGCCTCCCCTACATGCACAACCGCACCTTTTTTACAGCAAAAAAGCACCGCAGAAATTCTGCGGTGCTTTCATTTTATGTTCAGGTTTACATCTTGCCGGAGACAATAAGCGTTCCGATATTTTCAACGCTTATCAATCCCTTTTCCACCCTCCGCATCGCATAGGCAACAATCTCCCTTGCGTTGCTTGCCGGATGCGCGATATAGGCGATCAAATGCGTTGCATTCTCCACCGCCCATCGATTCGCACGTGAAATGGCAAATCTGCGCGGTATTTTTTCTTCCCCAAAGGGATATACGCTGTCCGTGAATCCTTTCGGCAGTTCCATCTGCCGTTCTCCCGGATGATACGGGCAAAGCAGCGTGAGTGTGATATGCGGAAATTCCTTTTTCATCCTTAATAGTACTGATGCCGCGATTCCGTCAAACCTTCCGTAACAGCCAACCATAAATTCCCGAACGTCATATTCACAGATATGCCGCGCCACTGCTTGTTTCAGTTTTCTTCGATTTCTAACGGTGCATCTCTGTGCCCGATTAAAAAACACCTCTTCATTCTCCGCCCTCCTTATAACATATATTATAACATATTTTTTATCATCGCAATAGCATAATATATGTTTAGAAAAGGAGGGTTGCTCCGATGAATGACGAGAAACTGATCGTGACGCCAAAGCGCCCTAAAGGGGATGACGGTTACCGCACATTTTCCATCCGTATCCGCGAAGAACTTGTCAAGCGGATCGATGAAATATCCGCGCAGAGCGGCCGCAGCCGTAATGAATTGATCGGACTTTTCTGGACTACGCTGCCGATCACTGCAAAATAGAAAAATAATAAATAAATCATATTCAAAAACGCGTTAATCCGTTTGGCAACCGCGGTCTGAGGGGTAGTCCGCACTTTCACGTTATGAATACGACCGGGAGGCTGATAGCCTCACCTACATTCACAACCGCACCTTTTTTTACAGCAAAAAAGCACCGCAGAAATTCTGCGGTGCTTTCATTTTACGTTCAGGTTTACATCTTGCCGGAGACGGCGCGGATCTGCTGATGGATCTTCTTCATTTCGGCGAGGCTGCCGCTCATGGCTTCCATGGACTTCTGCAGGGTGCTGTCCAGATACTCGCCGGTGGTCTTGCGCAGATCGGCGGCGCGGGCTTCGGCCTTGCCGACCATCTCGCGGGACTTGTTCTGCGCATCGGTGAGGATAGCGGCGGCCTGATTGTTGGCATCGGTCAGGATATCCTTGGCCTTATGGTTTGCCTCCACGGTGATGTTGTTGGCATCCACCATCTCCATGGCCTTGCGGTTGGCTTCCTTAAGGATGTTCTCCGCCTCGACCTTTGCGGAATCGATGATATCCATACGGGCATCCAGCACGGAGTTTGCGGCCTTGAGCTCATCGGGCAGGCTGACGCGGATATCCTCTAGAATATCCAGCACGCGCTCGCGCTCCACGATGCACTTGCCGCCGGAGAGGGGGACAGTCATGGCCTCCTGGACCATATCACCGAGCATGGCGATCATCTGCTCCAGGCTGCGAAGTTCTTTATTATTCATCTCATTTTCCATTTCAATGTGCCTCCTGTTAAGTTTGGGGATGGCTATTCTTATATATTTTACTTTATTTTCAGCCGTTCTGCAATATCTTTTTCAATAATTTTCGGCACCATATAGGATATTTCGCCGCCGTAACGGGCGATTTCCTTCACAGCGCTGGAGGAAAGGAACTGGAACTCTCCCCTTGCGGGCAGAAAGACGGTTTCCAGATTGGGGTTAAGACGACGGTTTGCCAGCGCCATCTGGAATTCATACTCATAGTCGGACACGGCGCGCAGTCCCTTGACGACGGTACAGGCGTGGCGCTCGCGGGCATACTCGGCCAGCAGTCCGGTGTAGCTGTCCACCTCCACCTTGGGAATGCCCTCCGTCACGCGGCGGAGCATTTCCACGCGTTCGTCGATGGTAAAGGAGGCCTGCTTGGATTTGTTGACCATGACCACCACCACGAGCTTGTCAAAGAGCTTGGCCGCTCGCTTGATGATGTCGAAATGGCCGTTGGTGACCGGGTCGAAGCTGCCCGGATAGATGGCGATCTTCATAATGATATCCGCTCCCTTATCCGACCGACCGCTCGTAGACAGCAATGCGGGTCCGGCCGTAGTTGTAGCACTTGCGGAGGGTGATCTTGCCGGAAAGCTCCGGCAGGCGATCATCGCCCTCGCTCTCACAGACAATTATACCACCCGGAACCAGAATGTCAATGTCCTCGATGATGTGCAGGGCGGACTCGATCTGTACCGGGGCGGAGGCATAGGGCGGATCCATGAAGATGAGGCCGAAGCTTCCGGGCGCACAGCCCTTCAGGAAGGCCTTATAGTCTCCCACCGTCACCCTCGCCTTGTCGGTAAAACGGCACTTGTCCACATTCTTGCGGACGATCTCGGCGGAGGCGCGGCTGTTGTCCACAAAAACCGCACCGGCTGCACCGCGGGAAAGGGCCTCGATGCCCAGCTGACCGGAGCCGGCAAAAAGATCCAGCACCTCACGGCCCTCGATATCAAACTGAATGGCGCTGAAGAGGGCCTCCTTGACCTTGCCCGCGGTGGGGCGGACGTCCATCCCCTCCGGGGAGATGAGCTGGATACCTCTTGCGCTGCCTGTGATCACTCTCATGGTTTTTCTTTCCTTTCCTCAAATCGGGCGCGGATGGCTGCTGCCACCGACGCCGGAACGATTTTCTCCAAAGCCTCCTGCGATGCAGCTTTCACCGCCCGCAGACTGCCAAAATGTTTTAAAAGTGCCTTCTTCCGTGCGGGGCCAACACCGGGGATGTCGTCCAGCACGCTTTTTGAAAGCCGGGAATCCCGCACCGTGCGGTGGAAGGTCACCGCATAGCGGTGCACCTCCTCCTGCAGGCTTCCCACCAGCGCAAACAGACCGGGGGATGCCGTGAGGGCGTATTCACCGCCGCCGGCATCGCACAGGGCGCGGGTGCGGTGGTGGTCGTCCTTTTTCATGCCGAAGACGGGGATGTTCTCCCCCGCCTCGCGCACCACCCGCAGGGCTTCCGCCGTCTGGGTCTCGCCGCCGTCGATGAGAATGAGGTCGGGGCGGCGGTCAAAGCCGGGATTTGCCGCCTTATATTCCGCCATTCGGCGGGTGAGGGTCTCTCCCATGGCGCGCACATCATCCTGCCCTTCGGCGCGGATGCGGAATTTGCGGTACTGGCTGCGCGCCGGACGCCCCTCCTCCAGCACCACCATACCGGCAACGATACCGACATCGCCGGTATTGGAGATATCGTAGGCCTCGATGCGGTGAGGCGGAACGGAAAGTCCCACCAGCTCACCGAGCTCGGCAAGCGCCTTGCCGCTTTTCCTCGCGGCGGAGGCCCTGCGGGCGATCTCCTCTGCGGCATTTTCACAGGCCATGACGGCCAGCGCTCTGCGCTTGCCCCGTTCGGGCACGGACAGCTCCACCTGCCGCTCCGCAAGACTGCGGAGAAGGTCGCCAAGCACCTCTCCTCCCTCGGCAAGGGCGGAGACCAGCACCGTGGGCGGCGGCGTGTGCTCCTCGTGGTAGAAACGGGCGATGAATTCCTCCGCCAGTTCTCCGGCTTCCTCGCCGGAGGCGGCCGGCACGGAAAAGAACTCTTTATCCGCCAGCGTTCCGCCCATATAATGCAGCACGGCGATGCCGCTGCCTTCCGGCGCGGCGTGAACGCCGATGATATCCATATTTCCGTCGCCGCCGACGATCTTCTGCTTTTCCTCCAGCTTCCGCACGGCATTCATGCGGTCGCGAAGTCCTGCAGCCCGTTCAAACTGCATTTCCTCTGCGGCGGCGAGCATATCCCGCGAAAGCTCGGAAAGCAGTTCGCCCGTCCGCCCCTGCAGAAGCTTTTCCGCCTCCGCGATACGGCGGCGGTACTCCTCCGCGGAGATGCGCCCGGCGCAGGGCGCATCGCACCGCCCGATCTGGGCGCGGATGCAGGGTCTTCCCTTTCCGATATCCCTTGGAAAGCGGCGGCTGCAGGCAGGCAGGCGCAGCGCCTCGCCGATGGTCTCCACCGCAAAATGCGCCGCGGCTCTTCCGCCGTAGGGCCCGAAATACCGCGCGCCGTCCTTTGCGCGCTTTCCTTCCACCGTGAGGCGGGGATATTCCTCCCGCGGGTCGATGCGAACGAAGGGATATCCCTTATCGTCCTTTAAGAGGATGTTGTACTTGGGCTTGTATTTTTTGATGAGGTTATTTTCCAGCACCAGCGCTTCCAGCTCGGTGTCGGTGAGGATGACCTCGAAATCCGCCGCATTTCGCACCATATTGGCCACTTTACGGGGATGATCCGTGCGAGCAAAGTACTGGCTGACGCGGTTTTTCAGTTTTTTTGCCTTTCCGACGTAGATGACCTTGCCCTCCCGGTCGCGCATGATATAGACACCGGGGGTCAGCGGCAGGGCGGCCGCCTTCGTCCGTCTTTCATCCGGCATATTCCGCCCTCCCTTTCCCAAAAAGTCAAAAAGGAATATGCAGTCCCAATTGCCCGGGACGGCATATTCCTTTCCCTAAAAGATCTTTTCGATACCGACCCGGCCTTAGTTGAGGCCGTTCTCCAGCAGATCGCAGAGGCCGTCCACGGCATCCTGCTCATCAGCACCGTCGGCGGAGATCTCTACCGTGTAGCCGTTGGTGATCCCCAGGGAGAGGACGCCGAGAAGGCTCTTGGCGTTGACCTTGCGATCGTCGCGGCCGATCCAGATGGAGCACTTGTACTCGTTTGCCTTCTGAATGAAGAAGGTAGCAGGTCTTGCGTGCAGGCCGACCTCGTTGTTCACCGTTGCATTCTTAGATACCATGGAACCGTTCCACCTTTACAGCATAATTACAGGGATAGCGTTTCATCTTAGATTATTGTAACCGATTGCGTCAAAAAAGTCAACATTTCCTTATTGTATATGCCTACAAAATCTTTTCGGCGCAAAAGAACCCTTCCGTCGAAGATGCTACAGTTCCACCACCGTGACACCGGTATCGCCCTCGCCCCAGACACCTCCGCGGAAGGTTTTGACCTGACGGCTGTGCTGCAGGGCTCTGCGCACGGCATCCCGCAGGGCACCGGTGCCCTTGCCGTGAATGATGGTCACCTGATGCAGTCCCGCACGGGACACACAGTCCAGATAATCGTCCAGCTCCATGATGGCCTCGTCCGCCGTCATGCCGCGCAGGTCAAGCTCGGTGGAAGCGCGCTCCTTGGCGGAGCTCACGACGCCGGAGACGGTAATGCCCGAAGCCTTCTCTCTCGCCGCCTTGCCGCGGGCAAGCTTCAGCTCGCTTTGATCCACAGTCACCTTCATGATACCGGCAGCGACGGTGATACGCCCGTCGGGGGCGACCGCGGTGACGGTACCGGTCACGCCGTGGCGCACCAGCTCCACCACCTCGCCCACCTTGGGCGGCTGTCCCTTGGGGAAATCCGTCTTGACCGGTTCTTTTTTCCGTTCGGGGCGCTTTTCCAGCTCCCGGATACTGTGCTTTGCCCGGGCGCGGGCCTCCAGCAGCTGCTCATCAAAGCCGGAGCGCTGCATCTCCCGCCGCAGCTCCTCGATCTCCGAGAGCACGGCAGCGGCGCGGCCCTTGGCCTCCGCAAGGATATGCTCCGCCTCGCGGGCGGCCTCCTCGCGAAGGGATTCACGCACCTTGCGGGCGGCCTCCGCCTCGGCGGCCATCTTTTCGTTGCGGCCAAGCAGCTCTTTGTTCTGGCGCTCGGTGTTTTCCCGCTGCTTCTGCAGCTCATGCCGCTCGCGGATGAGACCTTCCACGACCTCCTCAAAATACTTGTTCTCCGAGGAAACATGGGTGCCCGCATGCTCGATGATATCCTCCGGCAGTCCGAGCCGGGAGGCGATGGCAAAGGCATTGGATTTGCCCGGCACACCGATGAGCAGCCTGTAGGTGGGACGCAGGGTCTCCACGTCAAACTCGCAGGCGGCGTTCATAACACCTTCGGTGCGCAGGGCGAACATTTTCAGCTCCGCGTAATGGGTCGTCGCCGCAACCTTTGCACCGGCCTTACGGGCAGCCTCGATGATGGCGATGGCCAGCGCCGCGCCCTCTGCCGGGTCTGTGCCGGCGCCAAGCTCATCAAAAAGAATGAGGGAGCCGCGCAGGGGACGGGCAAGGATATCGATAATATTGCGCATATGGGAGGAGAAGGTGGACAGCGACTGCTCGATGGACTGCTCATCGCCGATATCGGCGCAGACCGTCGTATAGAAGCCGGTCTCGGAATCCTCCCGGGCAGGGATATACAGGCCGCAGGCCGCCATCAGGCAGCAAAGGCCGAGGGTCTTCAGGCTGACGGTCTTGCCTCCGGTATTGGGGCCGGTAACGATGAGGGTGTCAAAGTCTCCGCCCACGGAAATATCGATGGGCACCACCGTCTCCTTCTTCAGCAGGGGATGGCGGGCACGGAAAAGCGCGGTCTTCCCCTCCGCATTGAGGCGGGGGCGGGTGCCGTCAATCGCATCGGCATACTTTGCACGGGCAAAGATGGCATCCAGTTCGGTGAGCAGCCGGTAATCCTGCCGGATGCTGTCCGCAAAGCCCGCCGCTTCGGCGGAAAGGGCAGCGATGATGCGCTCCTCCTCCCGCTTTGCCTTGCCCTCCAGCTCTGCCACCTTATTGTTGGCGGTCACAACGCTCATGGGTTCCACAAAGAGGGTAGCGCCGGAGGCGGAGGTATCGTGGACGATGCCGGGAACGTCCGCCTTGTGCTCGCTCTTGACGGGCACGCAGAAACGTCCGCCGCGCTGGGTGATGATGCCCTCCTGCAGATAGCGGCCCGCGGACACCAGCATATGCTGCAGGATATCCCGCACCTTGAGCTCCTGGGTACGGATCTGGCGGCGCAGCTCGGAAAGCTCCGGGCTTGCCGCATCGGAAAGGCGATCCTCTCCGGCGATGGAAAGCTCGATCTTTTCTTCAAAATAGCGGTTGATGTACAGGCGGTTGAAGCGGGAATCGAGGCACGTGCGAATCTCATCCCGGTCACCGGTGTTGTAATCGGCCGTGGCGGCAGCGGAGCGAAGCAGCGCCGCAACGCACAAAAGCTCCCGCAGGCTCATCACACCTCCGAGCTCCGCGCGTGCAAGGCTCTCACCGCAGTCGGAGATGCCCGCAAAGGCCGGATAACCCCGGCGGCGGGAAAGCTCAAGCGCTGCCTCGGTCTCCTCCAGCAGGCGCGCCGCATCGGCAATATCCTCCGCCGGATACAGGCGGCGGCAGAGCGCCGCGCCTCCGGCGGAGCTGGCATGGGCCGCAAGCCGCTCCAACACCTTGGGCAGCTCCAGCACCTCCATGGATTTTGTTCTGATATCGTTCAATGTCATATCCTCAATATTCGGTTGCAGATTGAATTTTATGGTAATAATCCAGCGTGCGGAATCCCCGTCCAAGGGCGGAGAGAAGATACCGCTCCGCCGCCACGGAAAAGGCGCGCATGCCCTCCTCCCCGAGACGGAAGGAGAAAATGCGGCGGGCATCGCAGGAGAGCACGTAATTCATGGCCTCTGCCGCGCCGCCCCGGAGATAGACCGCTCCGCGGTCTCCCGGCAAATGCAGACGGCAGAACACCGCACCCTCTGCCGGAGAAAAATACAGATCCTCCGCCGCGCCGCAGGCCGTGCAGGCACCTTCCGCCTCCGGCGCATAGCCGGCCAGGGCGGCGACCCGCAGTTCAAAGGCGGCCTTGATGAGTTCCTCCGCCGCCGTCTGCTCCGAGAGGGCATAGAGGGTATTGAGTCCCAGCCGCAAAAGTTCCTCCATGCCGGAATCGGCATCGGAGAGAAGCTCCAGCACCTCGCAGACGTAGGCGGCGAGCGCCATGCTCTCCACCCGCTCCCGCAGGGGGAAGAAAAGCTCCACCGCCGAGGCCTCGTTGAGGGTGTACTGGGATTTTCCCTGAAAAAGCGCCATCTCCGAGAAGGCAAAGAGCTGCGTTGCCGAGCCGGTCCGGCTTCCCTTTCGCAGGGCGCCCCGGGCCTTGACGGTGATCTTTCCGTCCGTCGGGGTCAGCACACACAGCAGCTTGTCCGCCTCGCCGACGCGCGTTTCCCGCAGCACCAGTCCCGCTGTTTTAACAAGCATGTTTAAAAGCCGAAGCTTGCAAGGAGATAATCGTTATTGCGCCAGTCCTCCTTGACGCGCACCCAGATCTGCATATAGACCTGCGCACCGAGCAGCTCCTCCAGATTTTTACGCGCATTGGCGCCGGCGGCCTTGAGGGTCTCGCCGTGGCTGCCGATGATGATTCCCTTGTGGGTGCGCTTCTCGCAGTAAACAGTGAGATCCACCTCGATCACGCCGTCCTCCCGCTCCTCAAAGCGCTCGGTGACCACAGCGATACCGTGGGGGACCTCCCGGTCGAGATGGCGCAGGAACTGCTCGCGCAGATACTCGGCGGCGAGGGTGCGCTCGCTCTGATCGGTCATATCGTCGTCCTCGTAGATATGCTCCGCCTCGGGCGCCCGGGCCTCCAGCATGGCGATCAGCTCCTCCACACCGTCGCCGGTGCGGGCGGAGATGGGGATGATCTCCTCAAAATCGTAGAGCTCGCTATAGGCGGCGATGGTGGGCAGAAGCACCGACTTCTGCACGGCATCCGCCTTGTTGATGACGCAGATGGCCGGCATTCCCGCCGCGCGGAAGCGCTCGGCAAGGATCTTCTCCGGAGGGCCGGGCAGCTTGTCCGGCTCACAGAGCAGCAGCGCCATATCCGCCGAGGCGGCGCTGTCCATAATGGTCTTCACCATGCGGTCGGCAAGCTTGGACTGCGCCTTGTGAAGACCGGGAGTGTCGAGAAAGACCAGCTGGGTCTCGCCTCGGGTAGTGACGCCGACGATACGGCTGCGGGTGGTCTGGGGTTTCGGCGATACGATGGCGACCCGGCTGCCGACGATGCGGTTGAGCAGGGTGGATTTTCCGGTGTTGGGGCGTCCGGCGATGAGAATGATCCCGGTTTTCTGCATGATATGTTCTTCCGTCCTTATCGTTTAATGGGAATCGCGGGTAAGCCCCGCGGCATCAAGGGCGCTGCGCTGCAGCGCCTCCATTTCGAGGCGTTCCGCCTCCTCCATATGGTCATAGCCTAAGAAATGCAGCACCGAATGGGCGGCAAGAAAGGCAAATTCCCGTCGGGTGCTGTGGCCATACTCCTCCGCCTGCGCCCGGGCACGGGACACGCAGATGAGCATATCGCCAAGATAGATGCGGCCGCCCTCCAGATCTGCTGCGCCGGCGATATCCGCCGGATCTTCCCCCGGTTCGATGGCGAGCATGGGGAAGGACAGCACGTCGGTGACGGCATCCTTATCCCGCGTTTCCGCATTGACGGCGCGGATCTCCTCCTCACCGCAGAGGGTCACCGAGAGAACAAAGGCGCTATCGGGAAAGAGGTGGGACAGTACCGCAAGGCAGCCGGCCCGCGCGGCGCGGGCCTCCGAAAGCCGTGCGCCGATGCCCCGGCGGCGGGAGATGAGGATCTTTGACTTTTTCATGCCTTACTCTCCCGCATCTCCGGCGGTTTGTGCCGGTTTTTATCATGTTCTTCATAGGCGCGGATGATGCGCTGCACCAGCTCGTGACGCACCACGTCTCTGTCCGTCAGGTTGCAGACGGCGATGCCCTCCACGTCCTTCAGAATGCGTACGGCGTGCTTGAGTCCGCACTGAACGCCTGCCGGCAGGTCGATCTGGGTGACGTCGCCCGTCACCACCGCCTTGGAATTAAAGCCGAGGCGGGTGAGG
>JAFYLV010000133.1 GCA_017556885.1 Clostridia bacterium
TACCCGTATAATTTGAAATCACCGCTACGGGAATACCAGTCAGCAGAATCACGAAAGACCACGGTGCATATCGCATCTGCAGCCGGGATATCCACAGCGCATTACTCAACACAGACCGGTACGGTTTCTTTTTTTCTTTTCTGTTTACCAAGAAAAAACCTCCTTCGGCATCGGACTTGATTGCGCTGACATTGTAACACGCAATCCTTTTCCAAAGGAAAATTCGTGCACCAACTGCATCTGTGGGTGCACGAATTGCTTTTCACTCGACGGCCGGTACCAAAAACTCCGAGGTAAAGGCACCGTTCTCGCTGTTGTATTTGATCCATCCGCCATGCTCTTCAATGATCGCCTCGGCGCGCCTTAGCCCAAAACCATGAAGCCCGCCCTTTCGGGTCGCAAACAGAGAACCGGCTTTTTTCTTCTTTTCCCCCGCCGCATTGAGCATGGAAAAATAGAGCATATTCCCCTTCATGGCAATATAGATCCGTATAAACCGCCCCTCCCGAACCTCACGGCAGGCTTCTATTGCGTTGTCCAGCAGATTCCCGATGACGATGCTCAGTTCAACATCCGTAACGGTCAATCCCTCCGGCACACAGGCCTTGACGGTCACGTCGATATCCTCCACCCTGGCCTGGGCGATCTTCGCAGAAAGAATCGCATCCATGGACACATTGCCGCACTTCAGCAGTGTATCAACGTGCATCAGTTTCCCGTCAAGCTCCTCGATGTAGGCGAGAGCGCGTTCGGTTTCCCCCGCAGCAAGCTGTCCCTTCAGGGTCTGCAGATGATGATGGAAATCATGCTTGTAGCCGCGCATTTCCCGGTGGATGCTCCGCACCTCGGACAGGTGCTTCTCCGCCTGTTCCGTTTGATATTCCACCATTTTCAAATAGGTTTTCTTTCGCATGGTTTTCCTCAGTTCCGGTCGATATAGGCGCGGTTGACGTCATCGTATTTTCCGCGTGAAAGCGGCAGTTCGGCCTGTCCAACGGTGACGGAAGTGCGCGAGATGCGCGAAATATGCTTCAGTGATACCAGATAGGAGCGATGGATGCGGTAAAAATCCGCGCTGAGCCGCTCCGCAAAGGCCGAAAGGCTTTCCTTTATGCGATAATCGGCGTTTTTCGTGTGGATCACGATATAATGCAGGAATGCCTCCGCGTAAAGAATTTCCGTTTCGCAGATCCTCACCGTTTCTCCCTCACAGGGGATAAGGACGGACAGCGGTTCCTCCGTCAGACGATCCGCCGCTTTGTCCAGCACCGCGAAAAGCCTTTCCTCCGCCACCGGCTTGATAAGGTAGTGCAGCGCATCCACCTCATACCCCTCCCCCGCAAATTCAAAATGCGAGGTAATGAAAATGATCTCGGCGCGAACGCCCTCCCGGCGAAGCTGTTTTGCAAGTTCGATCCCCGACATGCCCGTCATTTCCACGTCGAGAAGCAGAATACTCCAAACCGTATCCGCTCCGTCAAAGAGAAATGCCTCCGCCGAAGGAAACGTTCGGATCTCGCAGCAGTGTCCGCGGCTCAATCCCCATGACAGGGCCCGTTTTTCAATATTTTCAAGCTCGCGCGGCACATCGTCGCAGATCGCGATCCTCATTTTCATGGCTTACTCTCGTTTCCGTTTCCTTATTTCTTCCACTTGTCGCACAGGGACTGGATCTGGCTTGCAAAGCGGGCAAGATCCTTATTTGCGCCGCCGCGGTTTGCCTCAATGACGGAAAGCAGCCGTCTTCCGGCAGAAAGCAGGCGCATGTAGGCGGGAGAATCGCCGCGCTCGCTCGTTTTCGCCTTTTTCACCACGCGCACACGGCTTCCCGGCGCAAGGCAGGTGTTGGCCGCGAGGTCGTAGACCGCGCCGCTGTAGGGTGCCTCCGCCGCAAAGCCCAGTTCCTTTGTAATATCCGCAGCAAAGGCATCGCAGACGGTATCCTCGCCGTGATTGACAAAGACCTTTGCGGGCTTGTGTTCAAAGGCGCGGAGCCAATCCAGCATCATATCCCGGTCCGCATGGCCGGAGATGCCATCCATAGATTCGATATGCGCGCGCACAGCCACCGCATCACCAAGGATCTTGACGCTGTCCGCCCCGTCCTGCAGAGCGCGGCCAAGAGTCCCCTCCGCCTGATAGCCGACAAAAAGCACCGCGCTCTCCGGACGCCAGAGGTTGTATTTCAGGTGATGACGGATGCGTCCCGCCTCACACATACCCGAGGAAGAAATGATGACCTTGGGGCGTTTGTCAAGGTTGATGGCTTTGGAGTCATCGCTCGTGACGGAAAGCTGGAGACCGGGGAATTTCAGCGGAGTTCCGCCCCGGGCGAGCACCGCGAGGGTATCCTCATCGTAAAAGTCCATCAACCCGCCGTCATAGATGCGGGTGGCCTCCACCGCGAGGGGACTGTCCACAAAGACAGGGAATCCGTCGTGGCCGGAGATGAGGCCGCGCTCTTTGATCTCGCGGATGAGATAGAGGAATTCCTGCGTGCGGCCCACCGCAAAGGCGGGAATGATAAGATTACCGCCCCGGTCGAGGGTCTCCTGGATGACGCGGGTCAGCTGCGAAACGTAGTCCGCCCGGGGACCGTGGGTACGGTCGCCGTAGGTGGACTCGATGATGACGTAATCCGCGCCGTCCACCGTCTGCGGATCGCGGATAAGGGGGCGCGCGTGGTTTCCGAGGTCACCGGAAAAGAGCACCGAGCGGGTCTCTCCCCCTTCCGTGACGATAAACTTTGCGCTGGCAGAGCCCAGCAGATGTCCCGCGTCGGAAAGCCGGAGGGTAACGCCGGGCAAAATTTCCCGCTCCTCACCGTAATTCATACCCAAAAACTGCGACAGGGTCTTCTGCACGTCCGCCGCCGTATAGGCGGGCGGCTCCTCGGGAAGTCCCGCACGGCGGCGCTTGCGGTTTTTCCATTCCGCCTCCGATTCCTGAATGTGGGCAGAATCCATCAGCATGATGCCGCAAAGCTGGCGCGTGGCCTCCGAGGTATAGATGGGACCGGTATATCCGTTTGCCACCAGCGCCGGGATCTTGCCGGCGTGATCGATATGGGCATGGGTCAGCACAAGGCAGTCGATCTCGCCGGGCAGAATCGGCAGATCCACGTTTTCGTAGATATCCGCCCCCTGTTCCATGCCGCAGTCGATGAGGACACGATGTCCCGCCGCCTCCAGAAGCGTGCAGGAGCCGGTCACCTCGTGGGCAGCGCCCAAAAACGTCAGTTTCATTTTTTCTCCGCATCCTTTCCCTGTAAACGTATGCTGATCTCTCCGGTGGAGAGGATCTCTTCTCTTCCGTCATCCCGGCGCAGATGCAGCCGGCATTCCGAATCGATATCTGTGACCACCGCTTCGCCTCCGCTGCCGCCGAGAATATTCACCCGCTGCCCAAGCACGATGCTGCGGGCGCGGTATTCCTCCGCATGCTTCCCGTCGGTAAGGCCCTGAAGCACCTCTGCAAGGCAGTTCAGCACCTCCGCCGCCACGATCTCCCGTCTCCCGGGAACAAACTCCGAAAAGAGACTGCCGGCGATCTCCGCGATCTCCTGGGGGAAGCCACCCTTCGGCGGCGAAACGTTGATACCGATACCGAGCACGGCATATTGAAGTCCTGCCTGCCCGTCGAATGCGGCTTCCGTCAGGATACCGCACACCTTCCGGCCGTGCAGAAAAATATCGTTGACCCATTTGATGCCGGGTTTCTCACCCGTAAGCTTTTCCACCGCCCGGCAGACAGCCACGGCAGCGGCAGTGGTAATGCGGATGCACTGCTCCGGCGGAAGCCCGGGGCGCAAAAGCAGGCTCATATATAACCCCGTTCCTCCCGGGGAGAAAAAACTGCGTCCGAGACGGCCCCGTCCCGCCGTCTGTTCCCCGGCGAGGATGACCAGCCCCTCTGCCGCACCGGCGGCGCCGGCATCTCTGGCCAAGGCATTGGTCGAGGCGGCTGTCGGCAGCACTTCCAGCCGCCAGTTCTTCGCGTTGCCGAAAAGGCCGCTCCGAATCGCTTTTTCACAAAGTTCCATCTCCGTCTCCTCCTTTCTCTTGATTTTATTATACCATTCTCCGTCCCAAGATAAAAGCACGGATTGCTTTTTTCGCTGAATATTGATATACTTATTCCAGAAACTTATCACCTTATGCAAAAGGAGTACCGATACAATGAAACTGTCTCTTTCCGCGTCCACGCTTTTCAACACCATGGGCACTGACGCCACCTTCCGCACCCTGCGCGAGGCCGGTTTCGAGGCCTGTGATTATCCTCTGACCCGATATGCCGACGGTCCTTATGCCAAGGAAGGCATCGGCGAGAGTCTTTTTGACCGTCCGCAGGAGGAGATCGATGCCATTTTGGATGAGGTCGCTGCCCTTGCCAAGAAGCACGGCATCCAGATCTACCAGACCCACGCCCCCTATCCCTCCAACACCCGGGACGGCGACACGCTGATCATCAACGAGCATCACGTGCGCCTTGCCCGCCGCGCCATCCGCGCCACCTCCCGACTCGGCTGCGGTTATATGGTCATCCATCCCGCCTTCTGCCACAATATTGACCTGGACCGCAACGAAGAGGCCCGCAAGATCAACTACGAGGCCAACATGGCCTTCTTCTCCGCCCTCATCCCCGATCTTCGCACCTACGGCGTCCGCCTCTGTCTGGAAAACGTCTACGGACGTGATGGCGAGACCCGTCTGCTCTGCCCCACCGCCTGCAGCCACGCCGCCGATCTCGCCGCCTGGATCGATACCCTCAATGAAACGGCCGGCGAGGAGCTCTTCTGCGCCTGCCTTGACAGCGGCCACTGCATCATCACCGGTGACGATGCCGCAAGCGAGATCCGTACCCTCGGTTCCCGTCTCCGCTGCCTTCATCTGCACGATTCCCGCCCCGGCGAGGATGCGCACACCCTGCCCTACCTTGCGGAGCTCGACTGGGATTCCATTACCGCCGCCCTGCGGGAGATCGGCTACGATGGCACCCTCAACTTTGAGGCCGTCCGCTGGCCGAGATTCTTCCCTGTGGAGCTGCAGCCCGCCGCCGTTCACTTTGCTGGTGCCGTTGCCGCCCACGTCCGCACCCTTTGGGAACGCGCCGGAGAGTGACCGTCATGCAAAAACGCTCCGAAGCTTTCTCCTCTGCCCTGCTTTCGCTCTCCTGGGCGGTCATCCTGTCCCTTGCCTTTCTTCTGATCGGATGGGGACTCGGACTGATCCTTGCCTTTTCCGCAGGGCTTCCCTCCGCCGGCGCGATCATCTCCTTTGCGATGATCGCCGTCTCGTTGGTGCTGATGCGCATCTTCACCCCACCCGCCCGACGGGCCGCGCTGCTTGAAGGTGACCGCGAGGGCGCTCTTGTCGCCGTCTTCCGCAGATGGTTTATCCTGCTCTGCGGCATCCTCTCCGCCGCCGTTTTGACGATCCCCTTGCTTGGCGGTTCCGACGTTGCCACTTATTTTTCCCTCTTCGCGCTGCTTTGCGCCGCCCTCGCCATCGGCATTTTCCTGGCGATCTACCTTCTGCGCCGCCGCCTGTACACCGCAGAGGCCCGCAAAATAAGCGCCGCCCGTCCGGTATCCGCAGGACTCAACGCGCTGTCCCTCATTCTGATCTTCCTTGCAAACCTTGCCCTGCTCATCTACCGGCTTTTCTGGATGCTAACCGGATATGAAAACGAGATCGTCGACGCCGTCTGTATCCTCGGCTTTGCCCTTCTCACCCTTGGCGGCACACTTCTCCCCCTCTTTGGCCGCGCCGTTTCCCGGGGATGGAAACTGCTCTCCTGCCTGCGCAGCTTTCTCGCCGCTGTCGCACTGACAATGGCAAACCTTTCTTTCTCCTTCCTCCGCATGGGAGAGGAACACGGCTTCTCCTTCAATCCCGCCATCTTTGTACTGGGACTTCTGCTGCTCATCGGTGTGCTTGCCGGCTTCCGGCTGCTTCTCTCCCGCCGGGCAAAGAAGAAATAATTTCCATATAAAAACGCACCCGAGGTTTAGTCGTGTGGTCGTAAAACAGTTAAAGCCAAGCTGCAGATGCAGCTTGGCTTTTATCGTCGTTCGCACTACATGGCAGAATGCAATGTATAGAAGCGCGCCCTTCCTGTTAGACAAATTGGAATTGGTTAACTCGGGAGAGCAAGTCGCTCCCAAATAGTTACCAGCCATCGCCGAACACTTTTAGCATCTCCTGATTCATACGCATTCAGCAAACTATCTTCGTTCCATCGAATATCGGAACTCCAAAACGCATCAATAATTGCACAGAGATATGGATACAGCTTTTGCTCCTCTGCTGTAAA
>JAFYLV010000004.1 GCA_017556885.1 Clostridia bacterium
CGGTCTCGATGCACACACGCACCTCGCCCGCGACTTCGCCAGGCTCCGCCGCAGTGATATCCCGCAGGGAGTCGATGCAAGGGATGCATAGCTCACGGTCCGCCAGTCTGCGGGCGGTGTTTGCGATCTCTGCCGGGGCAAAAACACCGCCGTTTTCTGCAAACACAGCACCGGAAAGGTTATGGATCTCAATGCCGGAGAAGCGCAGCTCCTCAGCCGTGTTGAGAAAGTCCGTAAAGGTAAAATCATGCCAACCTTTGGTGGAAAAAGCAAGTTTCATGGTCTGATACCGTCCTTATATGCGATGAATGTCTTATCGCTCTTCGTATACGATCTTATTGAGGGCAGCCACGTAGGCGCGGATGCTCGCACCGATGATATCGGTGGAAACGCCCTTACCGGAATAGAGCTTTCCGTTGCTGCGCAGACGAACGAGAGCATTACCCATGGCCTCGCGGCCCTCGGTGACCGACTGGATCTGGAAATCATCCAGCTCGTAGTGATGGCCGGTCACGCGCTCTACCGCGCGGAAGGCAGCGTCGACGGGACCGTCGCCGGAGGAAAGTCCCTGCAGGATCTCACCGCGACGCTCCAGACGGATGTTTGCCGTCGGGGTGATGACGTTGCCGCTGTTGATGACATAGTCCACCAGCTTGTAGGTGGGCGGAACTGCCAGCGCCACGGTGGCAACGATAGCATCCAGCTCGTTTTCGTTGATGCCTCTTCCCTTCGCAGCACGGATGACCTCCTCATGTACCTTCGCAGCATCCTCTTCGGAAAGGTCATAGCCGATGGCCTTCACGGCCTCGACGACATCGGCAGGGGTGCTCATGGCATTAAGGGAAACGGAGGGCTTCTCCTCTTCCGGCGCGGCGGTACGGATATCGGATGTCCGGGCGGCCTGCGGATCGGCAAACCAGAGCTGCTTCATAGCGCGCTTGAACTCCGTCATAGAAAGGCGGCTGGTCATGCCCATGACCTCACCGCGCAGGCGGAGCACCTGTGCCACGGCATCCAGCCGGGGATACACGGCACCGCCAACCGAAGTCTTGATACCAACGGCACCGCAAGCGGCAGCCGCAAAGGAATTGGCGACCGCCATGTTCATCTCGTTTGCGCACTGTACGGTGACTTCGATCTCCGCAAGTGCGGGGATCTCGGCATACAGCTCCGCAATGAGCGCAGAGAACTCGGTGGGCAGCATCACACCGGCGGAATCGCAGATATTGACGGAGGTTGCACCGGCCTCAACTGCCGCGCGAACGGCAGAGATCAGATAAGAACGCTCGGCACGGGTGGCATCCTCTGCGGAGAACTCAACGCGGGGGCAGAGGGTGCGGCAGTATGCCGTCAGCTCACCGATGAGCTTGAGCATCGCCGCGGGCTTGACGTGGCTCAGATATTCCATCTGTGCCGCGGAGGTGGGAACGCTCACCACAAGTCGGGGCGCCTTCGCAGAGGACACGGCGGCATAAGCTTCCTTTGCGCTCTCGGTAGAAAGTCCAACAGGAATGGCGATCTCACAATCCTTGAGCATGGTGGCAAGGGTGCGGACGAGCAGGCCGTCGGTCTTTGCATCCGCAAGTTGCGGACACTCAATGCAGGCCACACCAAGTCGATCAAGCTGACGGGCAACAGCCAGTTTTTCCTTAAAGCTCAGCGTACTGTCCGCTCGGGAGGCAGACTCCTTCAGTGTCATGTCAATAATGCGGATATCTTTCATGCGAACATCTCTCCTGTCATGAAATTAGGCTAAAAAAAGTCCCTGAAGCAGAAACCAACTGCTTCAGGGACGAATTAAAACAAATTCGCGGTACCACCCTGGTTGCCGCACACCGAAAAACATCGTGTGTTGCGACCGCTCTTTCGGACTCGTATGCAAGCCCATAGCCATGGTAACGGGGCAAACCGTCGTTCCTTACGCGTGCCACCGGGGACATTTAGGGAACGCAGCTCCGGAATGAGACCGCCATAACCTTCTCGCATCGGCTTGCACCGGCCGCCGACTCTCTGAAGCTGATCGGGAAAGGCGTAATTCCATCAACGCTTTTGGAATATTGCATTATATTATACACAACTATCTCGCGGATGTCAAGAAAAAATATCTGTTTTTTTATTTTGTTTTCTGCTTTTATTCAGCCGCACGGAAACAGTTCTTGCATCTGCGTGTCAGCCCTTCTGCCGTTGCGGTTTCCAAAGTCATTTCCCTGTAATTTTTCATGCCGGAGCAGTTGGGCTTCAGGTGCATAATTCCTGAATTCGAGACATATACGGTCGTCTGCTCCGATACCGGACCCGGCGTTGCAGAAGGCGCTTTCGTAGGTACGGCAGTCGCCGTTGGCATTACCGCGGATGTCAGCGTGGGTGTTGCCGTCGGAATCGGTGTCGGCGTTGGGATTACCGTTGCCGTGGGAACCGGAGTCACCGTACCGGTCGGTGTAGCCGTCGGATTTGGCGTTGCCGTAGGTTTTATACGCTCTGTAGGCGTCGGTGCCACCGTCGGGGATACGGTCTGTGTCGGAGGCGGTACAAACTCCGTCGGGGACGGCGCAGGCGTTGGCGCCGGGGTATCTGCGCCGTGTTTTGACAGAGATAATCCACCCAGAAGCAGCCCCGCAGCCACCGTCAGAACCGATATGCCCAACAGTAGGCGCTTGAGCCCTGCAGCCTTCGGCTCGCAGAGCATTGATACAATGAGTGCCACCGCACCGAAAACAGAAACAACGCCGCCAAGCACATTCCTCTCCCCTTTCTCTTCGACATTTTTCTACATTGTACCAATCCGGGGCTGCTTTTGCAATCCCGTCTTGCTTTTTTACTGCATATGTTCTATACTTTATTTGGAAACACGCATACAAGGAGGTCTAAAACCATGCGTTCTGCCAGTGAATATCGCCGCATCGCCCGCACCCGCCTTTCCGGTAACTGGGGTATCGCCGTCGCAGTCTCTTTTGTTGCCGGTCTGCTCGGTGCGGGAGGATCGTCCGTATCCGTACCCACTTTCAATTTTTCATCCTTACGCAGTGAGAACTCCGCGATTTCGGAATACCTTCCGAACTTCTCATGGGGCGAAAGTTTATCCCTCCCCGTTTTATCCGGCGTTTTGATCGTTTTACTTGTTCTGCTCGCCGTTCTCTCCGTGATCGCCATCGCCCTTGCCGTCATCGGAAGCGCCATGGATCTTGGCCGTCGGAAATTTTTCGTCCGACTTGTCCACGGTGAAAAAAACGATTTCAACGTTCTCTTCCACTACTTCCGTCATCTTGGAAATGCCTTCGTGCTCCGGCTGCTGATGAACATTTTCACCTTCCTGTGGTCGCTGCTCTTCGTCATTCCTGGTATCATCGCCACCTACAGCTACTCCATGGCACCCTACCTGATGGCAAAG
>JAFYLV010000134.1 GCA_017556885.1 Clostridia bacterium
ATGGCCTCCAGCGGCACGTTGCCCGTGCGCTCGCCGATGCCGAGCAGTGAGCAGTTGACGGAGCTTGCGCCGAAGAGCCATGCGGTGGCGGCATTGGCGACGGCCTTGTAGAAGTCGTTGTGGCCGTGCCACTCCAGCTGCTCGGAGGGAACGCCGGAGAGATGCTGCAGTGCGTAGATGAGACCCGCGACGGAGCGGGGCAGAGCGACGCCTGTGTAGGGAACGCCAAAGCCCATGGTGTCGCACACGCGCAGCTTGACGGGGACGTTTGCCTCCTCGGCAAGCTTCATGATCTCGTTTGCAAAGGGAACCACAAAGCCGTAGATATCGGCACGGGTGATGTCCTCCAGGTGGCAGCGGGGGATCAGTCCGGCATCCAGCGTCTCCTTGATGACACCGAGATAGTGCTCCATGGCCTGGGAACGGGTCATGTTGAGTTTTTTGAAGATGTGATAGTCGGAGCAGGAAACGAGGATGCCCGTTTCCTTGATGCCGATATTCTTGACCAGCTCAAAGTCCTTTTTGGAGGCGCGGATCCAGGTGGTGATCTCCGGGAATCTGTAGCCGAGATCCATGCAGGTCTGCAGAGCCTTGCGGTCGGTCTCGCTGTAGACGAAGAACTCCGTCTGGCGGATGATGCCCTTGGGGCCGCCGAGGCGGTGAAGCATCTTATAGAGGGTGACCATCTGCTCCACGGTGTAGGGCGCGCGGGACTGCTGGCCGTCACGGAAGGTGGTGTCGGTGATCCAGATGTTCTCCGGGGTGTTCTGGGGCACACGGCGGAAGTTGAAGGCCGTCTTGGGCACCTCGTCATAGGTATATATCTCGCGGAAAAGCTCCGGCTCGGCCACGTCCTGCAGGGTGTACTTGTACGGGTCGCGCTCCAGAACGTTGGATTTTTTGTTCAGCTCCAAAGGCATGATGGTTTCCTCCTTGGGAAAATGTATGGTTGTATAATTGTATACAATCTGCGGTGGTCTTGGGGGTATTATATACGGCAATGCCCGGATTGTCAATGGGGTATTTGCATGAATTTGAAAATATTAGGGAAAATGCGCATAATATGCATAAAAACTGTGCAAGCTCTCTCCTTCCGTCTTTTTGCCTTGCGGCAAAAATCCGACCTCCCTCGTCAGAGGGAGGCCGGGAAACGGAAAAGCCACCCCGGAGGGAATCCGGGGTGGCTTCGGCAGGAACTTTTCGGTTAATTTCAAAAGAAAGCCCCGGATTACATCAAATAATGCTTTCTTCCCAACATTCCGGTGGAGCTAATCCTAAAATTTTTGCTATCGTGGGCGCAACATTGGCAAGTCCAAAGGAACCATCGCGAAGTTTATATTCGGTATTTCTGTCATATATGATGAAAGGGACAGGATTAAGAGAGTGAGCTGTACGGATCTGCAGTTCTCCCGCTTTGTTCTTTTCCAGCATTTCATCCGCGTTGCCGTGATCGGCGGTAATAATCAACGTCATATTGTGGGCATCTGAAGCCTTCAGCAACCGTGAAAGTGCAAGATCTACAGCTTCAACGGAAGCAATAGCGGCATCGATATTACCCGTATGGCCAACCATGTCGCCGTTGGGGAAATTACAACGGATAAAATCGTATTTTTCCGATGCGATCACCTTGATCAGATCATCGGTGATCTCGGCAGATTTCATCCACGGGCGCTCGTCAAAAGGAACCTTGTCAGACGGGATCTCATTGAACGTTTCCAGTGTTTCGCTGAACTTTTCACTTTTGTTTCCGTTCCAAAAGTAGGTAACATGACCGTATTTCTGAGTTTCGGAGACCGCATATTGGTACAGCTGATTGTCAACGAGAAGCTCGGAGAGGGTATTGTGTATTTCGGGCGGGGCTACAAGGTATCGCCGGGGTAAATTGAGGTCACCGTCATACTGAAGCATGCCTGCATATACGACATCAGGCCGGTATTCTCTGTCAAATCCGCTGAAAATGTCCTGATCAAAGGCCATGGAGAGCTCAAGAGCCCGGTCGCCCCTAAAATTGAAAAGAATGACACTGTCTTTATCCACAATTTTTCCGATGGGAAGGCCGTCTTTGGCAATGACGAAAGCAGGCAGATCCTGATCTATGACATGCAGCTCTTTGCGATATGTATCAATTGCGGAACGTGCGCAGTCGAACTGCCTGCCAATTCCCAATACATGCGTTTCCCATCCCCGTTTTACCATGGACCAATCGGCTTCATACCGATCCATGGTGATTTGCATGCGACCGCCGCCGCTGGCAATCCGGGCATCAAATTCGGCATCATTCAATTGCGCCAGAACTCCTTCAAGCTGCGCAATATACGTATGTGCGCTTTCTGCCGGAACATCGCGACCGTCAAGCAGGACGTGAATGCGCACTTTTTGGATGCCGGAATCTTTTGCCTTTTTCAGCATGGCGATGAGATGAGAAATGTTTGAATGTACGTTGCCGTCGGAAAGGAGACCGATAAAGTGGAGCGCGGAACGGTTGTTGATACAGTTATCAATGACTTCCTTCCATGCTCTGGATGAAAATATTTTGCCGCTTTCGATGGATTCATTGACCAGCTTGGCCCCCTGAGCGTATATCTGTCCGCAGCCAAGCGCGTTATGGCCGACTTCACTGTTGCCCATATCGTCATCGGAAGGGAGGCCGACAGCCTGGCCGTGTGCTTTCAGCCGAGTGTTCGGAAAGGCGGACAGCAACATGTCTAGTGTTGGTGTGTGTGCCTGCGCGATGGCATCGCCGAGTCCGGTTTTGCTGAAACCGATTCCGTCCATAATTACAAGAAGAACTCTTTTTTTCATAAAAATATCTCCAAATCAAAGATCATATCATCGCCCGCAGGATCTGCAGGGCGGATTTGGCATCGCGCAGGTCAGCGGTCTGCAGGGCAGAGCCGATGCCGCGCACGGGCAGGGTGAGGATGGCGGTGGGGATGCCGCTGCCGGCGAGGTGGATATGGGCGGCCTCGGAAACGGCGGCGGGACGCAGCTCCTCCTGCAGGGAAACGCCGGCGGCCTTGGCTGCGGCGCGCAGGGCATCCACGGCGGCAGGCTGGCAGATGCAGCCCTTGTCTGCAAGGCGGCAGACGGGGCCGTTGCCGAGCTTCACGGGGCAGACCTCGGCGGCGCCGGGGGTGTCACCGGCGGGGGTGACATCGACAAGCAGGCATAGCTCCGGGGCGCAGGCTGCAGCGGCGGTGCGCACCGCGCCGTGATCCACCTCTGCGGCGGCAGAGAAGCAAAGGGTGACGTCCGTATCGCCGGGAAGGCTTGAAAGCTCCGCGCCGAGGGCGGCGAGCAGCGCCATGGGAAGGCTCGGGGAGATATAATTTGCCGTCAGGCGGTTGCCTGCGCGGTGGGGGGAGTCGCAGAGCAGGGCAGGATCGCCGGGCTTGACGCGACGGGCAGCATCGGCGCGGTTTTTGGCACCGATGTCGATATAAAGCTCCGAGGCGAGGGCGGGAGCCTCTTTTTCGCTCCGGACGACACCGCGAAGCCCCGAAAGGAACTTTACCTCACGGTCGCAGAGGGCGGCGGGAGTGAGATTGCCGAGAAGGCCGAAGCGGACAAAGCCCTCCCCGGTGATGTGAGAGGCCATGATGCCGGAGGCATCGGCATGGGTAGTGATGAGAAGGCGCTTACCCGTGCCGGGACGGTGGGCGTAGAAGTGGCCGAGGTTGTCGGCCGAGAGGGTAAGACCGCTGCCCGCAAAAAGCTCCTGCAGAAGGACATGCCCCTCGGACTCAAAGGCGGAAGGGACGGGACGGGCGGCGAGGCGGGTATAGATGGTATAGAGATCAGTCATTG
>JAFYLV010000135.1 GCA_017556885.1 Clostridia bacterium
ACCGCCGCCTGCGGTGGCATCGTACTCCTTGGCTGCGAGTTCCTCCTGCATGCGCAGCATATCCTGCTGCATCTTCTGAGCCTGCTTCATCATGGCGTTCATGTTCATGCCGCCACCGTAACCGCCGTTGAATTTTGCCATTTTCTATATCTCCTTTTAGGAAAGTTTGGTAATATCGGGATGCTCCCGACCGAAATCAATAAGCTTTGCCAACGGATCATCCCCGTCCAGCGCGCCGGACTCCGTTCCGGCGATGACAGCCCGCAGAGGACGTCCTGCCCGGGCAGAGGCGGCGGCGGAGATATCCTCCAGCACCTTTGCGCCTTTGAGCATCTCCTCGTTCATCACGTCCGAGGGATGGATGAGCAGATTCTGCTCCGTTACGGAGAGCTTTGCCCGCTTTAAGTGCGAATAGGCACCCATGGGCAGCGCCTTTTTAAGATCCTCCAGCAGTTCCGGCAGGAAATCCACCGCTTTGCCGCGGCTCGGAGCCTCCGCCGCCGGGGCGGCTTCCGCCTTGGCGGGAGTCTTCTCCAAAGCCGGCTTCTTTTCCTTTTTCTTCTCAGCCGCTGGCTCGGCCTCAGCCGGTGCAACGGTGAACACGCCGGCGGCCAGTTTGCGTTCCAGCTCCTCGATCCGGGCAACCAGAGCGGTGATATCACCGCAAAGGGCGGGGTCCGCGAGGCGGATGAGGCAGATCTCCGTCTCGCTGCGGCGGTTCGCCGCACGGGACAGACGCTGAATGCTTTCTCTGGCAGTTTCCATCATCCGCAGAAGACGGGCAGAGGAAAAACGCGGAGCGAGCCGATCCACATCGGCAATGGTGTAGCCGACGCCACTCAGCACGAGTTCAGCGCCGATGGTTTTATAGATAAGGATATCCCGGAACAGGTTCTGCAGCTGCTCGATGATACCGCCGGGCTCCGCGCCCGCGGCATACATGGCATTGAGCCGGGATAAAAGCTCCCGGGCATCTCCGGCGGCAACAGCCTCGCACATGGCAAGCAGCTGTCCCGAGGCGGCAAGACCGAGACCGGACAGAACCGCATCTCCCGTCAGGGTGACCGAACGGTCAGCGGCGGCCTGCTCCAGCACGGACAGTGCGTTTCGCATGGCGCCGTCGGAAAGGCCGGCAATAAGGGCCGCGCCTTCCTCCGTCAGATCAATTCCCTCCCGCCCGGCGATAAAGAGCAGGCGGTCGGCAATGGCTCCGGAAGGGATCCGGCGAAAATCAAAATGCTGACAACGGGAAAGAATGGTGGCAGGAACCTTCTGCAGCTCCGTGGTCGCAAGAACGAAAACCACGTGCTCCGGCGGCTCCTCCAAAATTTTCAGGAAGGCATTGAAGGCACCGGCCGAGAGCATATGCACCTCGTCGATGATATAAACTTTCTTTTTGGCAGCTGCCGGGGCATACACGGCATCGTCCCGCAGTTCGCGGATGTTGTCAACGCCGGTGTAGGTGGCGGCATCGATCTCCACCACGTCCAGCAGGGATCCGTCGGTAATGGCACGGCAGGCGGCGCAGACACCGCAGGGCTCGCCATCCTGCAGGTTTTCGCAGTTGACGGCCTTGGCCAGAATCCGGGCGCAGGTGGTTTTACCCGTTCCGCGGGATCCGCAGAAGAGATAGGCATGGCCAACGCGCCCCGCGATGAGCTGGTTTTTCAGCGTACGGGTCACGCTTTCCTGGCCGATGACATCCGCAAACCGTGCGGGACGCCATTTTCGGTACAGCGTCAGATACTGCAATTCTCTCTCCACCCTTCTTCCGGATTTGAAAAATGCGTTTAGTTGAACCGTGCAGCCGTCCTTTGACACAAGGATCATGGCCGGTCTCCCGCATCGCAGCCCTCCGATGCGGTGGACTCGCAACACACGGAACGCACCGCTTAATGCTGCTCGGTTCCCCGCCTGACATGGTTCACGGGATCCCGTTGTGCAAGACCGCACCTTCAACGAGCCCGATCCGGGTCCGTACCACGAACCTTGGCCGAGGGTCGGCATTCTCCCCTGCTGTAGCGGATTGCAGGTACAGGGCACCGCTAACTCCCCGGATAGCACGGTTCAACTAAACGCATTTAGATTTATTTATTTTACCATAGTCTGCCCAAAATGGCAAGGTATGATTTCAAAAGCGACGGCAAATACTTTAAGCGGACCAAAAAAAGAAAGGAGTCCCTGTCAAAATGCCCCATATTATCTGCGGCGCAAAAAACTGCGCCTACAACCGCGAAAGCACCTGAGGACTGCCCGACGTACACATTGCCGGTCACATGGCAAGGAAGCCCGAAAGCACCTGCTGCGCCGATTTCTGTACAGATCCCCGGTGTGTGGCGCCCCATCCTTCGGAATTTGCCCGGGTGGAATGTGCCGCTGAGTTCTGTCGGCACAACACCGATGGTAAATGCGCTGCCGGGAGCATCGATATCGGCGGCCGTCGCGCCGAATGCTCCGAAGAAACGGAATGTGACACCTTTATTCAACAGAAATGAAAAGAAAAAGCACCGATCCCGCGGGATCGGTGCTTTTTAACGATCGGTTTCCTTACTTGACGT
>JAFYLV010000017.1 GCA_017556885.1 Clostridia bacterium
CCAAGGGCGCACACATGCCCTCCGAGTTTGATCTCACCAATTATCTCGTTCCCGGCCGCAACCGCATCGCCCTCAAGGTGCTGAAATTCTCCGACGGAACTTACCTGGAGGATCAGGACATGTGGCGCATGGGCGGCCTGTGGCGCGAGGTTTATCTGCTCTCCTTCGGCGCGGTGTCTTTTGCCGACATCGCCTTGCGCGGCGACGTGGATGACGCCTATTCCACCGGTCTTTTGAAGTGCTCCGTTGCCCTGCGCGGCGCAAAGGATGGCTACTCCGTCCGTGCAAAGCTCTATGATCCCGCCGGTGAGCTTTTCTGCGAAAGCGAATACCCGGCAACCGAGACCGTTGCCTTCTCCATGCAGGTCCCCGAGGCGCTTCTCTGGAGTGCTGAGGTTCCGAACCTTTACCGTCTTTCCCTTGCCGTCTGCAAGGACGGTGAGGTGGTCGAGGCTATTTCCTCCGACGTTGGATTCCGCCGGATCGAGATCAAAAAAGGTGTCTTTATGATCAACGGCCGGGCCGTAAAGCTTTACGGTGTTAACCGCCACGACACCAATCCCGATACCGGCCACACCGTATCCATGGAGGATATGACCCGGGATCTCGTGGAGATGCGCCGTCACAACATCAATGCCATCCGCACCTCCCACTATATCAACGATCCTCGTTTCCTCACACTCTGTGACCGCTATGGCTTCTACGTTATCGACGAGTGTGATATCGAAACCCACGGTGATCATCATCTGATGCTTCCCGATCCCGAAGACCCCGCGAAGCTCGTAAAGACCACGATCTCGGCTCTGCCTATGTATGCCTCAAGTTATGTAGACCGCGCTGAGCGGATGTATCTGCGGGACAAAAACCATCCCTGTATCGTGATGTGGAGCCTCGGCAACGAATCCAGCGAGGGTAAGAATCACGAGCTGATGGCGGAATACCTCCACCGCGTGGACGATCGCCCCGTTCACTATGAGCGTGCCTATGACGCGCCCTATCTCGATGTAGTCAGCCGTATGTACACCCATTATAAAGACGTCCCCGCAGAATGCAAAAAAGCCGGTGACCGTCCTTTCTTCCTCTGCGAGTACACCCATGCTATGGGCAACTCCAACGGTGACGTGATGGATTATATCCGCGTCATCAACGCGATCCCCAACATGATGGGTGCATGCGTTTGGGAATGGGCCGACCACGGTCTGCGCATTGACCTGCCTGACGGTCGCAAGGGCTTTGCCTACGGCGGCGACTTTGGAGATAAGCCTAACGACGGCAACTTCTGTATCGACGGTCTGGTCAGCCCCGACCGCGAGGCCCGTTCCGGTCTGCTTGAGGTCAAGAAGGCCTATGAGCCGGTGTTTGCCGAAGATCTTGATGCTGAAGCCGGCACAGTTTATATCCGCAACCGCTATGTTTTCTCCGACCTGTCTCATCTTGCCGCACACTGGACGGTCACCGAAAACGGAATGATCATCTCTCAGGGCATTATCCCCTCCCTTTCTGTGCCCGCCGGTCGCCGCCGCAAGTTTGATCTCGGCTTTGAAATGCCGGAGGGGCGTCCCGGCTGCGAATATTTCCTTGACATTTCTTTCACGCTCAATCACGACCTGTGGTTTGAGGATCGTGGCTACGAGATTGGCCACACACAGTTTGCCCTTGAACCTAAGGTCACACTTCCCGGCTATCCCGCCCCCATCGGAGAGGCCCCAGCGACCAATGTGGATAATGACCGTTTCGTCGTCACTCTCGGCGATACCTCCTATGCCTTCTCGCTTGACACAGGTCTTCCCTGCTCCATTAAGTTTGAGGGCAAAGAACTGCTGGCATCTCCCTTCCGTTTTAACGTCTGGCGCGCACCCATGGATAATGACCGCGGTCTTTCCCGTGGCGTACTGAAGGAATGGGAGCGCGAGAGCCTTCGGGAATATACCTCGCGTCTCGACAGCTTTGCCTTCGTCGGAAAAAAGGACCGCGTTATCATTGCCGGTGCCTATACGCTCGGCGCACACACCCGCATGCCCGCATTACGCGTCAAAGCCGAGTGGGAGATCAGTTCCTCTGGTATGACTTGTCGAACGGATGTAGTGCGCACTACAGAAATGTTCACCCTTCCTCGCTTCGGTTTTGAAGTTCTCCTCACGCCCGGCCTTGATAATGTAGAGTGGTTTGGTAAGGGTTTCCATGAGAACTACATTGACAAGTGCCATAGCGCCACCGTTGGCCGTTATACCGCGAAGGTAGCAGAAATGACCGAGCATTATATTTTCCCCCAGGAAAACGGAACCCGCAGCGATGTTCGTTTTGCCGGCATCACCGCAAAGAGCGGCATCGGACTTGCAATTCTCGGTGAACCGCGTTTCTGCTTCTCTGCTCACCATTATACCACGGAAGATTTCACCGTTGCGCGACATGATCATGAGTTGGTTGCACGTCCGGAAACCTGCCTCAATATTGATTATGCCCATTATGGCATCGGCAGCGGTTCCTGTGGACCCACCGCGGATAAGCCCTATGCTTTCGATGATGAGCAATTCACTTTCACCTTCCGCATCAGTCCCTACGCTGCGGAAGACACTTCCCTCGACATGCTCTTTGCAGCAGGAAAGTAACCGCATCTCTCCTATAATAAAAGCCTGTGGACCTCGCTCTGGGGTCCGCAGGCTTCTTTCTTTGGTGGGAGGAGTTAACTTTGCTGAACCAAAAGCAGAAGCGGGCAGCAGAAATGCTTGCAAATCCCGACTGCACCATGACAAAATCCGAGATCGCAGAAGCTATCGGTGTGCATCCGGAAACATTCTACCGATGGCTGCTGGATCGAGAGTTTGTAACCGAGGCAGAAGCACTCTCCAGAAGATACGCGGAGGCAGAGATCGCCATGATTCGAAAATCCGTCATAAGCGGCTGCCGCAGCGGCGATGCGAAATCCATCAAGCTCTTTTTCGACCTGCAAAATGCTTTGATCGGATCGGCAGATAGCCTTTCTGCGGATGATCGGGCACTTCTTGCCGAGTCTGTACGCCTACTTTCCGAGAACGGCACAGAAAAAAACGGGTGAAGATCCGGATTGGATCTTCACCCGTTTTACTTTTCAATTATGCTCCAGTAGTAGGAGTCGCTGAAGGCGCTGTGGTGGGAGTTGCCGACGGTGCCACGGTCGGAGTTGCAGTGGGGGCTTTCGTCGGCGTTGCCGACGGAGCTACCGTGGGAGTCGCGGTGGGGGCCATGGTCGGCGTTGCTGACGGTGCGCCGGTAGGAGTTGCGGTGGGGGCTGTGGTCGGCGTTGCGGACGGTGCACCGGTGGGCGTTGCCGTAGGAGCCTTCGTAGGTGTCACCGAAGGAGCAGGATCAATCTGCAGGTCAAAAATAAAGCTATAGGTCTTCTCCCCTGCCTTTGCAAGCACAACAACCTTTGTGCTGCCAACCTTTGTGCTCTTCAATGTAATCTTGGTTCCGGAAACCGTAGCCCCAAGACCTTCAACAGGAGTTGCAAACACAACGGAGTAAGTTACATTATCCGTTGCCGGATCAAGCACTGCATTCAACTCAAGTTCGCCGGGAGATGCAACCAGTCGAGTCTGCTCTCCGATAGTCATTTCATCAAAGGTAAGAACAATCTTCTTATCGGTATGACCGGTTACCTTGACCGTACATTCCGATTTAAAACCGCCGTCGGTGGCCGTAAAGGTGATCTTCGCCGTTCCGGGAACATAACCGGTAACAACACCGGAGGCAGAAACACCGGCAACCACCGGATCGGAAGAAGTCCAGGTGCCACTGACATTTGCGGTATCCTCAGGTGCAAACACGGGCTTCAGCGTCAGCTGCTCACCGACGGTGATATCCGCCGTCTTCTTATCCAGCGCAACACCGGTGGCTCGCTTTCCGACGTACACGCGAAGCTCCTTGGTCTTTCCATCAATGGTTGCAAATGTCAGCGTGGCTTTACCGGTCTTCAGTGCAGTAATAACACCCGCATCCGAAATGGAAACAATATCCGAACCCGAAGCAACCGTCCACTTACCGGTCTGCTTTGCGCCGGCAGGCAGGATAGTGACCTTGGGTGTATGGGTAGCGTCCTTCGTGAGGTAGACATCCTCGGCATCCAGCTCAACCGACTCGGTAGCAGTATAAACCGTCACCGGGCAAATCACACTGGGATAACTGTCGGAGGCTGGCTTAAAGGTGATATTCGCGGTACCGGCTGCAATAGCGGTAACGATTCCCTTGTCATCCACTGTCACGACATCGGTCTTATCGCTGCTCCAGGTACCGGTAACGTCAGCCTTAGAAACCGTAAGTGTAGCCGTGCCGCCGGGCACAAGCTCTAACTTCTCCGCACTGAGGGCGAGACCTTTCACGACCTTAACAACGGAGATGACCGTCAGCGAACTGTTTTTAAAGACATACGAGACGGATGCGACACCTTCCTTGATACCGGTGATAACGCCTTTCTCGTCGATTTTCGCAACGGAGGTATCATCGATCTTCCAGACACCTTCGGTATTGGCATCCGCAGGCTCTGCCTTGATGGAAAGCTGCGTTGTGCCGCCAACGGTGACCTGCGCGAGCACAGGCTGGATCGATGCGCTCTTGACGACATTCTGCACGGTAACGGTGGTGGTGGCGGTGAAGCTTCCGTCATCACTCTTAAAGGTGATGGTGGTAGTACCGGGGGCTGCGGCAACAAAAGAATTCTTGTCGGTGCCGCTCAGCTTGACGATATTGGTATCCCCAATGGTGACAGAATAGGTCTTAATGGCCGCATTCTGAGGCGCGATCGCAGGCTTCAGGGTAAAGGCCTGGCCGACGGCAAAAGACATGGTCGCCTTATCCACCGTGATACCGGTAACCTTAGCACCGGTGCTGACGGTTGCGGACGCCATAACGCTGTTGTAGGCAGACTTCGCAGTGATCGTAACGGTACCTTCCTTCAGCATGGTAACAACACCGGAAGAAGAAACCTTTGCAATGGACGTGTCGCTGGAGTACCAGTTGATATTCTTGCTTGCATCCTCAGGATAGACTGAAGCCGTGAACTTCTTCGTCTCCTTAACGGCAAGCAGTGCACTCACAGGAGAAATGGTGATGCTGGTCGGTGCACGGTAGATGGTCACCGTGCAGGATGCACTCTTTCCATTGGTATCCGTCGCCGTGATGGTCACCGTACCGGTGGACAGTGCGCTGACGATTCCGTTCGCAGTAACGGTTGCCTTTGCGGTATTGGAAGATTTCCAGGCGTAGGTTCCGGAGCCGCCATTTACGGTAAGGGGCGTCGTGGAACCGACCTCCGTCTCGATCTTCGCAGGCACAATGCTCATCTGACCGGAGCTGCCGGAAGTAGCCTCAACAATAATAATAGCAGCAGAAGCATTGATCTCCGGCTTTTTCTCGATTTTTGCGGTAATGGTTGCAGATCCGACGCCAACAGCCGTAACCTTGCCCATAGCATCCACAACGGCAACGGAAGTGTCGCTGGATTCCCAAATCAGTTTGGATGTAAAGATCGGATAGGTCGCAAGATTCAGCGACTGCCCATACTCAAGAAGGCAGCTCGCGGGAGACAGTGTAAAGCTGCGGGGAACGACGGACACCGTACAGGAAAGCATATAGTTCTGATCACCGCTGGTAAATTCGCAGTGGATCACCGCATCGCCTTCCTTTATGCCGGCGATCTGGACGGTATTGTTACCCGTCTGCTCCAGCTTAACAAATTCTTCACCCTCTGCAATATGCCAGTCATTGACAGCATCCGTCGGGTTCTCAAGGATCAGAAAAACGGTATCATACACAGAGAGAACCGTCTCGGTCATATTCAATGCAGGCTCACCGATCTCAGAGCTTGAGGAACCGGGCGTATCACTACAACCGGCAAAAAGCGAGACCGCCATGGCGATCAGCAGGATCACTGCGATCGTACGGAATTTTCTCGTCATAATTTTGCGCCTCCAAAAGATAATTGTTACACGGGTACGTATATCGCTATTTTACTATATATTCCGGATATTTTCAAGAGAGAATGGCACATTTTGTGTTTGTGCCGGCTTCCATTATACAGATATTGCGGCAGAAACACAAAAAATGCGCGGGTCACGATACCGTGACCCGCGCATTTAACGCTTAATTCAGTTAGCCTCGCGGAAAACGGACTTTCTCGCGGTGTACGTGGTGTGGAGAATATCGTGAGCCTTATGGCTGCCGGGCTTCTCCAGATACTCGTCATAGAGCTCCTTGACGATGGGGTTCTCGTGGCTCTTACGGAGAGCCATGGAGCCGTCCTCGCTGTAGAGAGCCTTGGCACGCTCAGCGCGCAGATCCACAAAGTTGCGGACGGAAGCGGGCTGGATGGGCTGACCGCCGCCGTTGACACAGCCGCCGGGGCAAGCCATGATCTCAACAAAGTGGTACTCCTTCTCGCCGGCCTTGATGGCATCGAGAAGCTTACGGGCATTGGCGGTACCGGAGACAACAGCAACCTTGACCGTGGTGCCGTTCAGGTCGTACTCAGCTTCCTTGACACCCTCAATGCCACGAACCTCGTGGAACTCGAGTTTCTCAAGAGCCTTGCCGGTAACGACCTCGGAGACGGTACGGAGAGCAGCCTCCATAACGCCGCCGGAAGCGCCGAAGATGTGGCCTGCACCGGAAGCAATGCCGAAGGCGGGATCAAAGGTCTCGTCGGGCAGCTCGGTGAAGCGGAGGCCGGAATCCTTGATGAACTCAGCGAGCTCGCGGGTGGTGATGGTAGCATCGACATCGTCGAGTCCCTTGACAGCCTGCTGATCCTCACGGCCGATCTCGAACTTCTTTGCGGTGCAGGGCATAACGGTGACCACGTAGATCTTCTCGGCGGGGATGCCCATCTTCTCAGCATAGTAGGTCTTCATGAGAGCACCAAACATCTGCTGGGGAGACTTGCAGGAGGACAGGTTGGAAATGAACTCCGGATAGAAGTACTCGCAGAAGCGGATCCAGCCGGGGCTGCAGGAGGTGATGAGGGGCAGAGCGCCGCCGTTCTCAAGACGGTGGAGCAGCTCGGTGCCTTCCTCCATGATGGTAACGTCAGCTGCGGTATCAACGTCAAAGACGCCGTTGAAGCCGAGGCGGCGGAGAGCAGCAACCATCTTACCCTCCACGTTGGTGCCGATAGCCATGCCGAAGTCCTCACCGAGGGCAGCACGGACAGAGGGAGCGGTACCGACGACGACGTGCTTCTCGGGATCAGCGATCGCAGCACGGACCTCGTCCAGGCTGCTCTTCTCCTTCAGAGCACCGGTGGGGCAAACGTTGATGCACTGACCGCAGTCGATGCAGGCGACGTTGGCAAGTTTCTCATCAAAGGCGCAGCCGATGTGGGTGTCAAAGCCACGGTCGATGGGACCGATGACAGAAATCTTCTGCATATTCTTGCAGGCGGCAACACAGCGGCGGCAGAGGATGCACTTGGAGTTGTCGCGAACGAGGTGGGGAGAGGAATCCTCAATGTCGGCCTTCATATCATCAGAGGCAAACTTCCAGTCCTCGATGCCGTAGTCCTTGGCGAACTTCTGCAGCTCGCAGTTCTGGCTGCGGGAGCAGGTCAGGCACTCACGGCGATGGTTGGAGATGATGAGCTCCAAAGTAGTCTTACGAGACTTGCGGACAGCGGGGGTGTTGGTGAAGACCTCCATGCCCTCGTTGACAGGGTACACGCAGGCGGTGACCAGAGAACGGGCACCCTTGACCTCAACAACACACAGACGGCAGGCGCCGATCGCGTTGATGTCCTTCAGGTAGCAGAGGGTGGGGATGTCGATACCCACGGAGCGGGCAGCCTCAAGGATCGTGCTGCCTGCGGGGACCTGAACATCCACATTATTGATCTTAATATTTACCATTTTCGTTTCCATTACTCTCATCCTCCCGGTTATTTCTTGTAGATAGCGTCGAACCGGCAAGTCTCAACGCAGGCGCCGCACTTGATGCACTTGGCGGTGTCGATGACATGCGGATTCTTCACGCTGCCGACGATGGCATTGACCGGGCACTTGCGGGCGCAAGCGGTGCAGCCCTTGCACTTCTCTTCATCGATAACGTAGGAGAGCAGAGCCTTGCAAACGCCGGCGGGGCACTTCTTGTCCACGATGTGGGCAATGTACTCGTCTCTGAAGTAACGCAGGGTGGACAGGATGGGGTTGGGAGCCGTCTGACCAAGTCCGCAGAGCGCGGTGGTCTTGATGTGAGCAGCGAGCTCCTCGAGGGTGTCGAGATCCTCCATGGTGCCGTTGCCGCTGGTGATCTTCTCGAGGATCTGAAGCAGACGCTTGGTGCCGATACGGCAGGCGGTGCACTTACCGCAGGACTCGTCAACGGTGAAC
>JAFYLV010000136.1 GCA_017556885.1 Clostridia bacterium
ACTGTGGGGGTTCCAGCCGTCGCGCTCCTGCATGTCCTTGTCGCACTTCAGAGCAGCAAAACGGTGGGTCTCATCAAATCGGTCATAGACCGCGTCAATGGTCACCTCGCGGAGAATACGCTGCTTTTCGCCCCAAAAAGAGCCGATGAGATCGGTTTTGTAAAAGGGAATATGGTTCATAAAAAGCCTCCTCAACTACCGTAATCTTTCAAAATTATTATTGCATACCCGATAGGCAAAGTCAATAGAGAATCGAGCGTGAAACAGGGCAAGCCCCGGAGCCTTTTAAAGGTTATCCGGGGCTTTAAGATCTGTGATGAGAAAGCATCAGCCGGAATGGCGAATGCGCTGGATGATCTCATTTTGGACGTGCTTTGGAAGCTTGACAAATCTTGCGGAATATCCGCCGACGCGCACCATCAAGTTGAGATAGGCTTCCGGATTTTCCTGCGCTTTGATGAGATCGGAAAGCGCGGTTGTATTGCCCTGGAAGATCTGACCGCCGCGTTCAAAAAATGCCATAAACAGACCGCGTGCGATGTCGGGGGTGATCCATGCGCTGTCAAGATCCCACATGGTGGAGGCGCCGCCGTTGAATTTTGTGAAGTCCAAAGCCGTACAGGATTTGATGGCGGAGGTGATGCCCTTGGTCATGGAAGCGCTGTGGGGCGTCACGCCGTGGGCGACGGGGCGTCCGGCAAAGCTGCCTGCGGCGGTGGCGCCAATGTCTTTTCCGGCCTCTGCGGACCACACAAACGTAAAGATGACCATTTTCCCGCGAGCGCCAAAACGGTTGACGTAGGAAGTATAAATATTGCTGATGTCGCTGAAATAACGCTTTGCAAAGGCATCGGCGTCTACGTTTTCCTGCCCGAATTTTGGGATCGCAGCCAGCACGAGCCGCAGCGGCTCATGACCCTCGAAATTTGCCTTCAGCGCAGCAAGAAGCTCTGACGGGGTGCAGATATGATCCTCAAAGACGGCCTTTTTGATGGCGAAAAGGTAGTCTGCCGCGTCGGCAAGACCGATGGGCAGAGAACCGTAATCGGGATAGCGGACACCTCCGGAATGGATTCCACGACCGAGTCGGATGCAGTCATCCAGCATAGACGTGAGTAAATAGCGCGGATAGGATGTTTCCGCGATCTCGCTGTAGATATCCTGCGCCCGGAAAAACATGTTGAGGATGCGACGAACCTCACGGATATGATCGGCGTAAAAATCCTCAAATGTGGCATAATTGCAAAGCCCGCGGCTGCGGAAAGAGGGAAGCTCTTTCCCATCGGACAGAGAGAGACCGCCGGTCACGGAAAATTCCACCATTTTTGTAATATTATGCCATGCGTTGAAAAGGTAATCGTTGGTCTTTCCCTGAATGCCGATCTCCATACAGCCGCCGCAGTAATATTCTACAGCATCCTCGTAAGGAACTCCGTTTTTGCAGAGTGCATCTATAATGGTTTTGTCATAGAGCAGCTGTGCCCGGTTATTGCCCGTAATGAGATAGTCGGCACAGAAGTTGATCCATTCCTCCGGAGCATTTTCGGGAATTCTTGCGTAAACGGCCGGATGGATCATGGCGAGCTCCTTGGAGGACTCGATCATCATATAGGAAAGGGGATTGACTGCGGAGGTGCCGTTTGCATGGCTTCCGCCGACGACAATGGTTTCTACCCAGCCGTCATAATCCCAGATGCGCTCATTGATGCGGATGAAAAGCTCGTCGATAAGCTCCCGTGCCTGCTCCATCGTGCAACGGCCGGCGGCAAGATCGCGTTCCAAATAGGGCCAAAGGTAGTAATCCAACCGTCCCGGGCTGTTGCCGCCGCCGGGATTTTCCCGCATGACAACGATATACTGCATATAAAAGGCCTGAACGGCCTCGGAAAAGGTTTCTGCAGGATAACGGGGAACCTTTTTGCAGATTTGCGCCTGCTGTTCCATGCCGAGCTCCAGCAGCTTCTGTACATGCTTGTCATTCCAGTTTTCCAGAGCGGACAGAAGGATAAGAACGCCCCTGTAATATTCCTGGCTTTTGCTGTCCCGGCGCCGCGAAAGTCCCTCTTCGCACCGGCGGCGCAGCCCTTCGGTGCCGTATTTCAGCAGGGCATTCCAGTTCCAGCTCATATGACCGCCGCAATAGAGATTGTCACCTACCACCTGCGGAAAACGGCTGAAATCGGCATAGTCTTCGATCTCGCACATAATACGCTTGCGGGCCTCGGTAACATAGTCAAAATCCGGATCTCGCTCAGTGACTTTCCTGTTTCGGAAGAGAAAAACACGGCCGATCAGACGGTCATGAGGTTCAATATAGATGGCTTGATTTTCAATGGCGGCGGCGGTGCTCCGGGCGATCTTTTCCCACCGGGGCATGTCGGCGCAGTGCGTTTTTGCATAACTGTGGAGATCAAAATCATAGGTATTTTCGGGCTCATGGTATGCAAGAGCCTCGGAAAAAGCGCGGATCTTTGCAATTCTCTCGCTGTAAGGCATGATGAAAACCCCCTTTATATCCATAAAAGTACTTTACCCCATTGCTATGAAAAAAACAATGATGTATACTGTTATAAAATTGATCTATTGTGCTATGAGGTGATGGCAGTGATCATTAAGGCGGCAAAAACAGATGCGATCATGGAAAAGGGATTTTCCATCAATTTGAGAAGTGGGAGAGAGGATTATCTCTACGTTCTTTTTAAAACCAAAACGATGCTGTATGCAAACGGAGAATATTGCCCTGTGGAGCCGGGGACGGGAATCTTTTATGAAAAGAATGTGCGGCAAAGTTATTTTGGCTGCGATAATGTGAATTTCAATCACGATTTTCTGCTCTTTGATCTGGAAAATGATCGGGAGCAGGATCTGTTCTGCAGTATTGGGAAAAATGTTCCTCTGTACCACGCAGATCCGGAACGTATGTCGGATGCAATCCGAGCCATTGAGAAGGAATATCTGATCTCGTCGAGCTTTGGAAGGGATATAACCTCCTTCCTTGGCCGGGTTTTTCTCTATAAAGAGCTGGAGGACTTGGAGTATTCCGACACGGCTGGAGATTTTCGGCTGCATTACAAAAAACTTCATGAGCTGCGCCGGGCGATTTATAATAAACCTTTCGAGGATTGGTGCGTGGAAAAAATGGCGCAGCATCTCTGCCTGAGCAGGTATTATTTTCAACGGTTATACAAGCAGTTCTTTCGGGTTTCCTGCATCAGCGATGTGATCAATGCCCGGTTGGACATGGCTAAGATGCTTTTATTAAGCACCGATATAAGCATTGCCGCCGTGGCGGAGAAATGCGGATATGAAAATGTTGAACATTTTAATCGGCAGTTTAAAAATCGCGTGGGAACAACGCCGAAAAAATTCCGAAAATAGTTCAAAAGAAAAGATGCGGAGAAACGGCATACGATTGAACCGTTGAATTTGGTGTGGTATAATGAAAAGAGAATCCGGAAAGGCGGAATTTTAAAATGAGAGATATGTCCCGTGCTGTTAAAACGGCAAAAAAACTGGTGGACCGGATGACGGTGGAGGAGAAGCTTTCCCAGCTTCTGTACAATTCTCCGGCGATCCCGCGGCTGGGAATTCATGAATACAACTGGTGGAATGAAGCTGCCCACGGCGTTGCCCGAGCAGGAATTGCTACCGTTTTTCCGCAGGCCATCGGTATGGCAGCGTCTTTTCACCCCGAGCTGGTGGAGAAAGTGGCGGACGCCGTTTCCACCGAGGCGCGGGCAAAATACAATAAGAGCGTTGAATTTGAGGATTATGATATTTTCAAGGGCCTGACCTTCTGGACCCCGAACATCAACATCTTCCGGGATCCCCGCTGGGGACGCGGACAGGAGACCTTCGGTGAGGATCCCTATTTGACGGCTACCATGGGCGTGGCCTATATCCGGGGCTTGCAGGGAGACGGAGAGTTTCTGAAATCCGCCGCCTGCGCCAAGCACTTTGCCGTGCATTCCGGCCCCGAGAGCCTGCGCCACGGCTTTGATGCCAAGGTCGGCATGAAGGATCTTTGGGAAACCTATCTGCCTGCCTTTGAAAAGGCGGTAGAGGCCGGCGTTGCCGGTGTTATGGGCGCATACAACCGCACCAACGGCGAGCCCTGCTGTGCCCACAGTTATCTGATGCAGGAGGTTCTGCGCAAACAGTGGGGCTTTGAGGGCTATTTCGTCTCCGACTGCGGTGCCATTGCCGATATCTCCAAGCACCACCACTGCGCAGAGGACCTGAAGGGAGCCGCCGCCCTTTCGCTGCAGAAGGGTTGTGAGCTCAACTGCGGCGAGGCATATACCCATCTTGTGGAGGCCTGGGAGGAGGATATGATCACCGAGGAGGAGATCACCGCCGCCGCTACCCGCCTGTACACCATCCGCGCTCTGCTCGGCGAATTTGAAGCGGAGCGTCCCTACGCGGACATCCCCTACGACGTGCTTGACTGCGAGGCTCACCGTCGTCTTAACGACCGCATTGCGGAGGAGACTCTGGTGCTTCTGCAGAACCGGGAGGGGTTCCTGCCGCTCGGTGAAGGCAAGTATAAGAAAATCGCGGTGATCGGACCAAACGCCAACTCCACCACAGTTCTGGAGGGCAACTACAACGGCCG
>JAFYLV010000137.1 GCA_017556885.1 Clostridia bacterium
CACTCCCCTCTTCACCCCGCCGCTGGATACCCGTGAGGGTCACGAGCGCCCCACCGTTCAGCTGGTAGACGTCACGGTTACGAAGGGTGAGTATACCTTCGGTTTTGAGAAGCTCACCCGCTGGATCGAGATGTGCCACCGCGTCGGCATCGAATATTTCGAGATGTCCCACCTCTTCACCCAGTGGGGCGCATGGCACGCTCCCAAGATCATGGCCACGGTAGACGGCGAGTATAAGCGCATCTTCGGTTGGGAGACCGATTCCCTCAGCGCCGAGTATTACGCCTTCCTCAAGGCACTTGCCGCAGCGCTCATTCCCTATCTCAAGGAAATGGGTATCGCAGAAAACTGCATTTTCCATGTCTCCGATGAGCCCAACATCGATATCTACGAGCAGTATTCCCGCTGCGCCGCTATCATTGATGAGCTTTTCCCCGGTTTCAAGGTTATCGATGCACTTTCCCATCTCGATTATTACGAGAAGGGTGTCATCAAATGTCCCGTGCCCAAAACTCCCGTTGTGGAAGAATTTATCGCCGCCGGCGTTCCCAAGATCTGGGGCTATTACTGCTGCGGTCAGTACAAGCTGGTCTCCAACCGCTTCTTCTGTATGCCGCAGGCCCGCACCCGTATCCTCGGTCTGCAGATGTACAAGTTTGATCTGGAGGGCTTCCTGCAGTGGGGCTTCAACTTCTGGTATTCCCAGCTCTCTGTATACCCCATCGATCCCTTCCGCGTGTCCGACTCCGGCTACGCCTTCCCCTCCGGCGATGGCTATGTTGTCTACCCCGGTGACAGGGGCGAGCCCCTCATTTCTCTGCGCCTGAAGGCCTTCAACGAGGCCATAACCGACCTGCGCGCCCTGCGCCTGCTGGAAAGCCTCATCGGACGCGAAAAGGTTCTGAAGATGCTGGAAAAGGGACTGGATAAGCCCCTCTCCTTCACGGAATATCCCCGCAGCGAGGAGTGGCTGTACCATAAGCGCGAGGAGATCAACCGCGCCATCCGCCGCGCCCTCAAAGCCAAGGCCTGATGTAAAAAACACCGTGCCCGCCCCGTCATACCGACGGAGCGGGCACATTTTTGTGCATATTAATTTTGATCCTCCCGTAGCCGCGCCACACGAACGAGGGCACATAGGATCAAGTTGTGGGCGCTCAGACAGGCCCAGGCCGATACAAGTCCCAGACCGAGGAGTTCCACGCACACAAAAGTGCCGACGATACGCACACCCCACATGCAGAGGATATTGAAGAGGAAGGGCAGCCCCGTTCTTCCCTCACCCTGCAGGATGCCCTCCAGAATGATGGCAACGCCGAAAACCGGCTCGGAAAGGGCCACCATGCGCAGCACCCGCGCACCGAGACCGATGACCTCCGCCTCCCGGGAGAAAATGCGCATCATCTCCGGTGCAAAGGCAAAGAGCAGCGCACCGGAAAGGGCCATCATCCCCACCTCCAACCGCAAGGCGGCCCGCGTCATGCGGCGAAGACGCTCGCGATCCCCCGCACCGACGCAGTTTCCCGCAAGGGTCGCTGTCGCCATCTGCATGCCGTAGCCGGGGATATAAAAGGCCGATTCCACAGTATTTGCGATGGTGTGAGCAGCCGTCGCCACCTCACCGAGGGAATTGATCATAGCCGCAAAGGCAACATATCCAAGAGATGTGCCAAAGCGCTGCAGCATATTGGGAACGGCGATTTTCAGACAGGGAGACAGGATCTCCCGCCGCAGCCGCAGGCTCCGCCCCCGGGGCGAAATATCCGGATGCCGAAGGTAGGCCACCGTAATACAGATGCCGCCCACTGCGAATGCCGCGGCGCTGGCCGCAGCGGCTCCCTCAACGCCCAAGCCCGCACCGGGTACCTTCAGCATCTGTCCAAAAAGCATAATCTCTCTGGTCGGATAGATCAGCAGAAAATTGAGCGCCACGTTGACGGCATTGACAAGAATCCCCACCCGCATGGGCGTTTTGGTATCCCCCGCCGCCCGCAAAAGCGTTCCGAAAAGAATGGTCGCCGTTCGCGGCAGCATGGGCATATACAGAATAAAGAAATACCGGGCGGCAAGATCGCGGATGCTTTCATCGGCCTGCATCCAGCCGGGAATGAAGCCCGCAAGCGAGAGTGTCAGCGCCGTGGCAATGCCGCCTACCAGCAGCACCGTCAGCACCGCCTGTGCCGAAATATCCCGGGCTCTCTCCCGCTCCCCCGCGCCGAGGGATTTTGCCACCAGCGAGAGAAATCCTATGCCAAGGGCGGCAATGGTGCCGGAAATCAGCCAGTTGAGCGTCGTTGTCACGCCAACCGCAGCGGTGGCCTCCGTGCCGAGGACACCCACCATCGCGGTGTCGAGATACTGCACCGCCGTCTGCAGCAGCTGCTCAAGCATCGTCGGGCCGGCGAGGGCAAAAATGGTCGCGGTCATCGCGCGATCGTTTTTTCGCGTATGCAACCGTCTCATTCCTTTTCCCCCCTCGGCTTTTATTGTTTATAATGATTATATCTCAAAACTCCATCGCCGTCCACAAATTTCGTCCTTTTCCCTAAAAAAACTGCCTTGCAATTACGCTTATAGCGTGATATAATTAAAAAGATGTGAGGGAGTAGCAGACGCCACCTGCGGCGCAGCAAGTCAACATACTGGCCGATCCTTCGGCCTGGCTTTGCTTTAAACTGCGAGACTCATGTACAGACGTTGTTTCGACCGTACATGGGTGAATTCTCCGATCTTTTCGGATACGGTCATGCGTCGACCGTATCTTTTTTATTTTGATGGGAGTTTAATTATGTCATGGTCCTTTGCATTCTTCTTTAACAGTATCTTAACCGGCGCAGGCCTTGCCATGGATGCATTCTCCGCATCTCTTGCCAACGGCCTCAATGAGCCGGATATGCGCCGCCGCCGTATGTTCTGCATCGCCGGTGTGTTTTCTGGCTTCCAGTTCCTCATGCCCATGATCGGCTGG
>JAFYLV010000018.1 GCA_017556885.1 Clostridia bacterium
CATCCAGAACTCAGCCGCATGGCGCGGGGTGTTGGAATGCTCGGCACGGAAGGTGGGGCCAAAGGTGTAGATACGGTTGAAGGCCATGGCAAAGGTCTCGCCTTCAAGCTGACCGGAAACGGTGAGGTTGGTGGAGCGTCCGAAGAAATCCTCGGAGAAGTCGACCTTGCCGTCCTCCGTCATGGGAGGCTCTGCGGCGGGAAGGGTAGTCACACGGAACATATCGCCGGCGCCTTCGCAGTCGCTGCCGGTGATGAGGGGGGTGTTTACATAGACAAAACCGCGATCGTTGAAGAACTTATGGATGGCATAAGCCGCAACGGAGCGGACGCGGAAGACCGCGCTGAAGGTGTTGGTACGGGCGCGCAGGTGAGGCATGGTGCGCAGAAACTCCATGCTGTGGCGCTTCTTCTGCATGGGGAAGTCGGGAGTGGATGCACCCTCAAGCGCAACACAGGAAGCCTTCAGTTCAAAGGGCTGACGGGCCTCGGGAGTGAGCACGAGCACACCGGTGGCAACAATGGCTGCGCCAACGTTGTAGCGAACGATCGCGGAATAATCGGCCAGCTTCTCAGCCTCCAGAACGACCTGAAGGGGACGGAAGGCAGTACCGTCGTTAAGTTCGATAAAACCGAAGGCCTTGGAATCACGGATGGTGCGGATCCAGCCACCAACGCGGATCTCCTGACCCGCATAAGCGGCAGGATCGGCATACAGCTTTGCAATATCAACAAGTTTCATAAAACAAGACTCCTTGATCAAAAAGATCGGAATTCAAATTACCAGTTATTATAGCACCAATTGACATGGTATGCAACAAAAACTTATGCTCTTGCGCGATATTTTGTCTCAAGATCTTCAATGAGTGCCGCGATCGGGTCGTGATTGTTGTCGGGAAGCACATGTCCCGCAATGGCCAGTGCCTCGGGACGTGCATTTGCGGGAACATAGGCGCAGGCAGAGACCCGCAGCATGTCCAGATCGTTGAGATGGTCACCGGCACAGTAAACATCCTCACGGCGAATTCCGAGATGCTCCGCAAGCTCCAGCGCGGCACTTCCCTTGTTGGCACCGGGAGGCATCAGTTCAAAATATTCCGGCGTTGAAAAGGTGTAGTAGTAGCCGGGATGATTTTCCCGCAGATACGTTGCGAGCGCTTCTGCAGAGGACACCGGAACAGTGAAGAGAACCTTTGACCAATCCTCTACGGCTTCCGATGCATGAGAAACATGTACGGGATCCAGCTTCATAATGGAGATATGATGGGCGCTGATCTCATTCCAGCCGCGGACATAGGTGGTGCCAAAGGAATTGATCTCCGCACACACCTCCGGAAAACGTTCGGCCACCGCCTCAACCACCGCCTCCGCATCGCGGGAGACGGTATGCATCCCAAAGACCTCGCCGGTGGTGTAATCGTAGAGGTATCCGCCGTTACAGACTACCGCGGGACAATTCAGGGGAACACCCTGCTCAAGCGGCCGGAAGAAGCGGTGCAGCCGACCGGTTGCCGCAGAGAACTTTCCGCCCTCTGCCTGAAAATAGGCTACGGCCTCGCGCGTCTTCGCACCGATCTGCTTATTATCGTCAAGCATCGTGCCGTCAAGATCGGTCAGAAGCAGCACGCCGTCGAAAATTCCCATAATTCCTTCCCTTTCTTTACATGAGCTCGCTTTCCAGCGACAGTTTTATGCGGGCATGTCCGGAGAGCTGCAGAATAAGGTTGCCCTTCTCCATGCGGAAATCCGTCGGAGTCTCCGGGAGGATATGCAGAGTCACCTCACCGGAGGAAAAAGCTATGCGCCGCGCCGCGCGGTGAAGGCCAGCATCCGCCGCAGAGGGCCCTTCGGAAAGTGCAAGCACGTCCTGCATTCCGCCAAGGAGGGTATTTACCTCACTGCAGGCAAAATATTCAATATAGTCAAATTCCGGACGAAGAGGTACGGTCAGCAGAATGTCCTCCCCTTCCCTGTCGGGACGGAAATCGACAACCACATCACCGTTTCCGTAAATGTAGGTGTACACCTCGCCTGCAGCAACGGGAGTCTCCCCATCAAGAGCCGCAAAAAGCGCAGAAAGTTTTGCCTCCGTACGGGAATAACGCAGAGTAGGCTTAAAGATCCGCACAGGATATGCACCGCAAGCCGCCGAAACCGGTGCCGCGAGCAAAGAGCGCTCTTCCGCCACCAACTGCATAGGGAGCAGCGTGTCCTTTGCAAACGCATGCGCAAATGCAAGCGAATGTACCGCAAAGACGGAGTCGGTCTCCTCTGCCTTCAGAGGGAAATTGCAGGCCTCTGTCAGTTTCTCCCGCACATCGGAAAGCACAAACTGCGCACAGGCTACCTCGCGGTCTCGGGGAGAAAGCTCGCTGTCGCAGCCGGTAACGACGGAAAGAAGCAGGGTCACAATTCCCGTCTCCGGCAGGTCATGTTCAAAATTAAAGGTATAGTCCCCACCGGCAGGGGCATCCGCTTTAGCGATCTCGCCCTTGTCGATAACAATGCCGTCATGCTCCAAAAACCAGGCAAGAAAGAACTGCCCGGCAAAGGACGCCGACGTTCCGTTATGAAGGCGATAGCTCTTCTCGCCAATCGCTGAAATCGTGATAAGAGGTTCAGACATCAAAAAGATCCTCCGATTTATCAAATTCAAGCCCAAATCGGGCCATATAGTCAAGCATATCTGTTGGAAGTCCGGCTAATGCCGAAACCGTTGCACCGGTGATGGGATGTATCAGCCGAAGTGCCGCAGAGTGAAGCAGTGTCCTTGCAGCCTCCGACTCATCTCCGTATAAAAAGTCTCCGGCAAGAGGGCAGCCAAGCGCAGACATATGTACACGTATCTGATGGGTTCGCCCCGTCCTCGGTCGCAGAAGAACAAGACTTCTTCCACCGCCTTCCGCCAACACCCGATATTCGGTCACGGCAGGAGCGCCGCATCCGGCAGAGCGTTTCAGCACGGAACCTTCTTCCCGACCGATCGGAAGATCTACTGTACCGCGGGCCTTTGGAAGCCCGCCAACACACACCGCAAGATAAGCACGGACAAAACTGTCGGTATGCAAAAGGGATTTCATGCGCTCGTGCATATACCCGCACCGGGCGACACACATCACACCGGAGGTGTGCCGGTCAAGGCGGTTGACGGGGTGATAGACCATATCCCCTCCCCACAGTGCCGCCATCCGCTCGTGCATGGTCTCCTCTCCTGGATGAAAGGTCGATGCATGGGTGGCAATTCCCGCAGGCTTGTTTACCGCAGCAAACCAGTCGTCCGCATACAGGATCTCCGGAGGTGTTCCCGATGCAACCGGGACATCCGACGGGGGATCGGAAAGATCGGCAGAAAGAACATCGCCTGCCGATACCCGCGCATAACCGGGGATCACCGTTCCGTTCAGAAACAGTCCTCCCCGATCACGAAGCATCCGCAGATTGGAGGCCGAAAGATGGCCGAATGTACGCAGCACATCTTTTGCCGCCAAGCCGTCCAGCGAGGGTGGAACTGTGATCTTCAGCAAAGGCATACGACCCATCCGCCCCCCTCTCATTCGAATCCAGTTTATATCATACCACATTCCAAGCGTAAATGCACTTGTTTCCTGCAAACTTTTTTATGTAGGCTCTTGCAAAAGGCACCTGCCTCAGGTATACTTGACCCTAAGGAAATCTAACGTATTTTTACAGGAGGTACTCCGTCATGTACAAGCTATCCATGCCTATCTCTCTGATTGAGTTCACCGAGGGGCGCATTGAGCAGCTGAAGGAAGAGCTTGCCCGATCC
>JAFYLV010000005.1 GCA_017556885.1 Clostridia bacterium
TACATTTGCTCCTACAACAGAGCCCGGTCTTGTATTCACACAGAGCGTTGTTGGCGGTTCTGTTCCTAAGGGATATTTCCCTGCAGTTGAAAAGGGTCTTCTCGAAGCAATGCAGAAGGGTGTTCTTGCCGGCTATCCCGTAGTATCCTTGGCGGCTGACCTCTTTGATGGTTCATACCACGATGTTGACTCCAACGAGCTTTCCTTCAAGGTTGCTGCCCGTCTGGCCTACAAGGCCGGTATCCCCCAGGCAAACCCCGTTATCATGGAGCCCTATGCAGAGCTTAAGGTAACGGTGCCTGAGAAGTACATGGGTGATATCATCGGTGACCTTAACAAGCGCCGCGGCCGTGTTATGGGTATGGATCCCACCGGCGACGGCATGCAGGTCATCACCGCTGAGGTTCCCATGGCGGAAATGCAGTCCTACGCCATCGAGCTGCGTTCTATGACCCGCGGCTGGGGTGCCTTCGTGATGGACTTCATCCGCTACGAGGAGACGCCTCCCGTTGTGCAGGCGAAGGTCATTGAGGATGCAAAGGCCTTCAACCTCGCCGAGGACGACGAATAATCGTAAAACAAAAAACGACAGAGCTTTCCGCCCGCCGCTGGAAACTGCGGCGGGCGGTCTCATGTTTCCTCCGCATACATCGGGCATTTCCGGAATATGTATGGTATCAACAGACCTTTAACAGACGGAGGAAATGCATATGTTTGTGGTAACGGCAAAAATGAGCCGGAAGGGGATCGCCGCCCTGCTGGCTGCAGTGCTGGTGACGGTGGCGGTCATCTGTGTGACGGTCTTTGTTCGCGGCAGCGTCGGCGGATATCGGGGCGATGAAGCCATGACCTCGGCGCAGATGAAAAATCTCACGGCGGCAGAAACGGAAGAGGAGCGCCTGAATTTCCTGGCCTATTACGGCTGGCAGACCGAAGGCGCGCCCAGGGAGTTTTATGAGGTCACGCTGCCGAAGAAATTCGACCGCGTGTATGAAAATTATAACGACCTGCAGAAATCCCAGGGCTTTGATCTTACCCGCTGGCGGGGAAAGACCGTGATGAAGTACAGCTATCGCATCACAAACTACGAGGGATTTGACGGCGAGGTCTATGCAACGCTGCTTGTGTGTAAAAACCGCATCATCGGCGGGGATATTGCCTCGGCGGCGCTGGACGGGTTTATGCACGGCTTTGCAAAGCCCGCGGCGGGCGGCGCGGCGTCCACAGGCACGGAGACGGAACCGAAGCTGGGTTAAGCCCCGGCGACACGGAAGAAAAGAGGAATAGGAATATGAAAATGCGGCTGGATCGGGCTCTGCGTGATGCGGAGGCCGGCCGAACCCGGACGGAGGCAGATAAGCTCATTTCCGCCGGGCGGGTGGCTGTTAACGGAACCGTTGTCCGCAAGGGCGACGTCAAGGTGGATACGGACACAGACACCGTCACCCTGGATGGACGGGCGGTCACAAGCCGCCGCTTCCGCTATTATATGATGAATAAGCCGGCGGGGGTGCTCTCCGCCACCGAGGACCGCTCCTGCGAGACGGTCCTCGATCTGCTGCCGGAGCCCCTGCGCAAGCTGGGGCTTTCGCCTGCGGGAAGGCTGGACAAGGATGCCGAGGGACTGCTGATCCTGACCAATGACGGTGATCTCATCCATAATATCATCACACCGAAAAAGCACGTGGAGAAACGGTATTACGTCCGCCTGCGCGAGAATTGGCAGCCGGACTATGACGACCGGTTCCGTGCAGGCGTGGTCATCGATGACGGATATCAGTGCATGCCTGCCCGCTTTGAGGGCGGAGAAAACCCGAAAGAGGGCTACGTATACGTCTGTGAGGGAAAATTCCATCAGGTCAAGCGCATGCTTGCCGCCGTCGGAAACGAGGTGCTGTATCTGCGGCGCCTGCAGGTGGGTGAACTGACGCTGGATGCGGATCTGGCGCCGGGCGAAGTGCGCGAATTGGAGGAAAATGAGGTACTTGCGCTTTCTAAAAAGCGCTGAATCCGTTGAATTCCGGTGAAGATGTGAAGAAAATGTAAATGGTTAGTCAAAATCACCAAAATACGGGGCGCAGATTTGGTGGAATAGCCAATATACTATTTTCTTTGACTGTGGTAAGATATACAGGAACAAATATCCCATTTGGAGGTTATTATGGCTGGTCTTAAGCTCAACGGCATTTACAAGAAGTATCCCGGCGGCGTTGTCGCGGTTTCTAACTTCTGCCTTACCATTAAGGATAAGGAATTCATCATTCTGGTTGGTCCTTCCGGCTGCGGTAAGTCCACCACCCTGCGTATGATCGCCGGTCTCGAGGAGATCTCCGACGGTGAGCTCTTCATCGATGACAAGCTCGTCAACGACATCCCCCCCAAGGACAGAGACATCGCGATGGTGTTCCAGAACTATGCTCTGTATCCCCACATGATTGTTTTCGAGAACATGGCCTTCGGTCTGCGTCTCCGCAAGACTCCCAAGGAGGAGATCAAGCGCCGCGTGGAAGAGGCTGCCAAGATCCTCGACATCTCTCACCTGCTCGATCGTAAGCCCAAGGCTCTGTCCGGTGGTCAGCGTCAGCGTGTCGCCCTCGGTCGTGCTATCGTCCGTAACCCCAAGGTCTTCCTGCTCGACGAGCCACTGTCCAACCTGGATGCTAAGCTCCGTGCCCAGATGCGTACCGAGATCTCCAAGCTGCATCAGCGCCTGAAGACCACCTTCGTTTACGTTACCCACGACCAGGTCGAGGCTATGACCATGGGTACCCGTATCGTTGTTATGAAGGACGGCTTCATTCAGCAGGTCGCTCCTCCCCAGGAGCTCTACGAGAAGCCCGACAACCTGTTTGTCGCTACCTTCATCGGTTCTCCCCAGATGAACACCCTCGAGGCTACCGTGATCGACGAGAACGGTACTACCTACCTCGAGTTCGCCGGCTTCCGTGTCAAGCTGCCCGATGATAAGGGCCGCCGTCCCGAGGTTCTCGCCTATGCCGGCAAGACCGTTATCATGGGTATTCGTCCTGAGTGTGTCCGTGACGATGACCTTCACCTCTCCCAGTTCCCCGATTCCATCATCGAGGTCAACGTGGAAGTCGTCGAGAAGCTCGGCGCCGTTACTTACCTGTACTTCACCGTCGGTGAGACCAACTGCACCGCTTCCGTCTCCGCCAGCTCCACCGTTGAGCACGGCGACACCGTCAAGCTCGCTCTTGACACCAACAAGATCCACCTCTTCGACGCCGACACCGAGAAGACCATCATCAACTGATTGGTATCTGCACGAACGGATCGCTGAAAACGATTTCAACAAAGGACCGTCTGAAAAGACGGTCCTTTGTTTTTGCCTGAAAAAACCGGCATCCCGGAGCTCCGGGATGCCGGTTGCATTTTCTGTTAAAGTGCTTTTCCGCCGGAAACCTTAATGACCTGCCCGGTGATCATGCAGGCCTGCTTGCTTACCAAAAAGAGAATCGTATCGGCAATGTTTTCCGGTTGGATCAGCTTGCCCATGGGAATAAGGGGAATCACGGCTTCCTCAAGCTCCGCATCGATCCAGCCGGTCTGCGTGGGCCCCGGGGCAATGCAGTTGACGGTGATGCCATAGGGCGCAGCCTCCAGGGCGATGCTGCGCGTCAGCGCCTCCAGGGTCGCCTTGCTCGCGCCGTAGGCGATCTGTCCGGCAAAGGTCTGAGCCGCGTCGGTGGAAAGATTGATGATTCGTCCGTATTCACCGCGGCAGCGGATCATTTCCCGGATCATCAAAAGACTTCCGCGGACATTGACGGCAAATGTATCATCGATCACATCCGGAGTGATCTTTGTGATGGTATCCAAGCCGTCCATATCACCGTCTGCGGCATTGTTTACAAGAATATCAACCCTCCCAAACCGCGCGCGCACCTGGGAATAGATGGATGCAACTTCTTCCTCTTTGGAAATATCGCTTTCCAAAACCCAAGGGTCGCATCCCAGCGCCTGAAGCTTCCGAACAACGGTATCCGCGCTGCCTGCATTGGCTGCGAAATATCGGTCAACGCCGTTCTGTGCCACCTTTTCAGGGTCAAAGGGGCGAGAGATCTTTTTATAAACCAGTGCGATCTTGGCGCCTTCCCGGGCAAGGGCATATGCCGTTGCGGCGCCGATGCCCTGCGGATTATTTGCGCCGGTGATGAGGGCAACGCGATCCTGCAGGCCGTAGTCGATCATCAATATCACTCCTTGGTAAAAAGGCTGCTTTTATTTGCGGGTAAGATTGGGGGCAAGTCCTGCCTTATGCAGGGCTGCGGAGATGAGCTGGATGAGCAGCGCATACACCGGGATGAGCACGATGCTGATAACGGCGCGGGGGCCGACGAGGGCAATAAAGCCCTTTCCGTAGAGAAGGGACAGCCAGTAGGTCTGTAAAAGAAGGCTGCCCAAAATCTGCACGGCGGCAACGGAACCCCAGATGCAGAAAATGCGGCGGCGTCGGCTTTTCCGTCCCCACAGGAGCATGAAAAGCCCCGGCAGAAAGCCTGCAAGCATGCTGGTTGTGGCAATGGGAGGAAAATATACGCCGTTTGGAAAGAGGAAAAAGCCCAGCGCGTCGGCGATAAGGCCGACAACAGCGCCCCAACCGGGTCCGAGCAGCACGCCGGCGAGCATAATGGGCAGAAATCCTAAAGAGAAGCGTGCGGCAGGCACGCCAAGCACCAGGAAATTGCCGGCGAAAAGCCGTGTGAGCAGGATGCTTACGGCGATAAGCATCGCCGAGGCAATCATTTTGTAATAGCGGGATTTGGGCATAAAAACAGCGGCTCCTTTCTTTGATGGATTTGTAGAAAACGAGCCGCGTCGGCAAACCGGTCTTTTGACAGGTCCAAAAGAAGGTTTACCGCGTTTGCACAGCGGCCGCGACAGTACACCGCAGGATCCGGGGATCCTTTCGTCAACGGGCTACTTCCCATCCCGAAGCACTTAACGCATACTGTCTACTCTGCGCATCCATATACACTTTTGTTATGCCGCAGGGGCGGAAATATTCCGCCCCTGCGGACTTTTTGAATTATTTGAAGTACTTGACGGCGGAATTGAAGAGACCCATCTCGTACTTGCCGGGAACGTTGCGGTAGAGATATTTTCCCACACGCTCGGAGTGTCCCATCTTGCCGAGGACACGTCCGTCGGGAGAGAGGATACCCTCGATGGCATAGAGGGAACCGTTGGGGTTGAAGGCGGTGTCCATGGTGGGATTGCCTTCAAGATCCACGTACTGGGTCGCGATCTGCCCCTTGGCGGCGAGCTCACGGATGAGCGCCTCGGGGGCGATGAAGCGGCCTTCGCCGTGGGAAATGGGAACGGAGTAGATCTCGCCGACCTCCGTCTCTGCAAGCCAGGGGCTTGCATTGGTGCAGACGCGGGTGCGGACGATGGTGGACTGATGGCGGCCGATGGTGTTGTAGGTCAGGGTCGGGCAGTTCTCATCGGTGTCGATGATCTTGCCGTAGGGCACGAGACCGAGCTTGATGAGGGCCTGGAAACCGTTGCAGATACCGGCCATCAGACCGTCTCGCTGCTCCAGCAGGCGGGTGACCTCCTCGCGGACGGCGGGGGAACGGAAGAAGGAGGTGATAAACTTACCGGAGCCGTCGGGCTCATCACCGCCGGAGAAGCCGCCGGGGATGAATACGATCTGGCTGTTTGCCACGGCCTTGGCAAAGCGCTCGGCGCTTTCCTCGACCTGGGCGGCGGTGAGGTTGCGGATGACGAGGATCTCGGCCTCGGCACCGGCCGCCTGCAGGGCGCGGGCGGTATCGTATTCACAGTTGGTGCCGGGGAAGACGGGGATAAGCGCCTTGGGACGGGCACACTTCACGGCAGGAGAAGCGGTGCTTCCGCCGGTGAAGGTGAAGGTCTCAAGCTCGCTCTTTGCAGGGGCATTGGTGGAGTAAACACCCTCAAGAACGCCCTCGTTGATGGCAAGCAGCTCATCCACGGAGACCTTCTCGCTGCCGAGATCAATAACGCTCTCGGCGGTGGTCTCACCGAGCTTCATGGCGTAGGGAGAGGAGATCTCCTCGGAAAGCTCAGCCACGATGAAATCCTGCTGCATCGCGCCGTACCACTCATTGGTAGCGCCGCAGGACTTAAAGCCGATGCCGTTACCGAAGGACATCTTCATCACGGCCTCGCCGATGCCGTTTTCCACAGCCCATGCGGCCTTGACCTTGCCTTCGCGGCAAAGGGCATGGAAGGCATCCCATGCGGCCTTGGTGGAGCAGGCGCAAGTATCGGTAGGAGCAAAGAGGTAAACGGGATGGCCAGCTTCCTTAAACTCCGGAGAAATGAGATCGCCGGCCTTGATGGGGGCGATGGCAAAGGAGATGAGGGTGGGGGGAACGTCAAGATCCATAAAGGAGCCGGACATGGAGTCCTTACCGCCGATGGCAGCGGCGTTGAGCTCCAGCTGGGCATCCATTGCGCCGAGCAGAGCGGCGAAGGGCTTGCCCCAGCGGGCAGGCTCGGTGCGGAGCTTCTCAAAGAACTCCTGCAGGGTCAGATAGGCATCGCGCCAGTCAGCACCGGCGGCGACGATCTTCGCCATAGAGCTGTAGACCGCAGCGTGGGCACCGGTGTAGGGATCGACGCACATAGTATCGGGATCCAGTCCCCAGGCCATAACGCTAGCCTGATCGGTCTCCTGTCCGGGCAGCACGGGCAGCAGGGCAGCCATGGCCTGGGCAGGGGTGCGCTGGCGCTTGCCGCCAAAGGGCATCAGCAGAGAGCCGGCACCGATGGAGCCGTCAAAGCGCTCCACAAGTCCGCGGCGGCCGGCGGTCTTCAGGTCGGCGGCCATCTCGCGCAGGTCGGAATAGAGAGCCTTGGAGAATACGGAAAGATCCTTTTCGGTGACACAGACAGCGGTGTGCTTTGCGGCACCGTTGGTGTTGAGGAACTCACGGGAGAGGTTGGCAACGGTCTCGCCGCGCCAGCTCATGACCATGCGGGCCTCCTCGGTGACGGTTGCCACGAGATAAGCCTCCAGGTTTTCCTTCTCAGCGGCAGCGATGAAGGCGTCGGCATCCTCGGCGGCGACGACAACGGCCATACGCTCCTGAGATTCGGAAATGGCAAGCTCGGTGCCGTCCAGACCGTCGTATTTCTTGCGGACGGCATCCAGATCGATGACCAGACCGTCGGCAAGCTCACCGATGGCGACGGAAACACCGCCGGCGCCGAAGTCGTTGCAGCGCTTGATGAGGCGGGTGACAGCGGCATCGCGGAAGAGGCGCTGGATCTTGCGCTCCTCGGGAGCGTTACCCTTCTGCACCTCGGAGGCCATGGTGGTCAGGGACTTCATGTTGTGGCTCTTGGAGGAGCCGGTGGCACCGCCGATGCCGTCACGGCCGGTGCGGCCGCCGAGCAGGATGA
>JAFYLV010000138.1 GCA_017556885.1 Clostridia bacterium
AGTGTTCCAATACCTTTTCCCCAATATGTTTTTTCGCCAATTGACATATCAATTCTTCTTACATCAGTGTTCTCCGGATATAAAGCACTAATGTTAGGCAGATTCATTTTTTGTAACCAACATTCTCCTATATTCTCGCCATTCACCTCAATCATAAAGCAAAGACTGTTTTGGGATATTCCTCCGTAAATTTGGCGAACCACCTCAGGAGAATAACTCTCAACATCTTCTCCTTCTGACCAATATAACACCTCTGCATCAGAGTTCCACTTATATAGGTATGGTAAATGCTCGTCAGAAAGGGGATGGAGTATGATTTTATATGTATCATTTCCTCCGTATAATGTTATATCATGTGTTTTAATAATGCTCATAATTCCTCACCATTATCCACAAATAGTAAACCAACGTTTCGGTAAATGCAAGTATATCTAATTGCTGAAACTTTTTATGCTCTGCATGGTTTGAAACGGTTTTATGAGCACTCGCCCTTTCCGCAGAGGTTTTCCTATTCAAGTTCAAAGATCCGTTTCCCCTTATCGCAGGAGACCTGCAGGGCTGCTCCGTCCGTCACGGCGAAGATATCACCGTCAGCATAGGTCGCATAGAGGAGCGTTTTTGCCTCCGTGAACATGATCCAGATGCGGCCGATACACCGGCGGCCCAGAGATACGCCGAGCCGGGGCCTGACGCAGTCGAAAAAAGGCTGGCACATGGACGTATCGTTACCGTGGTGCGGAAGCTTCAGCAGTGTGCTTTGCAAGCGTTCCCCATACCGCTCAACAAGCTGCATTTCCATATTCATATGTACGTCTCCGGGAAACAGGACGGAAAATTTTCCGTAAGTCATACGGAAAACAACAGAATTGTTGTTGAGACACTCACCGTGTACAGAGCGATCCGCTGCGGGATCGGCGGCGGGCGCGTCGGCCGTCGGATGCAAAACCTCGATCTCCGTTCCGCCAAGATCATACTGCTCGCCTGCGCGGACGACACGGACCGGAATTCCGCACTTTTCTGCCGTCGCAAGCGCCACGGAGGAATAGGACAGGTTGTGCATGTCGCAGCCCGACCAGATCAGCTCCCCCACGGGCATGACATCCGCGACTGCAGCAAAGCCGTCGCCGTGATCCGCATGGGGATGGGAGAGAATGAAACGGTCCAACCGCTTCACGCCCATACCCAGCAGCTTTTCCGCGATGCGGGGACCGGAGATGCAGGTACCCGCGTCCAGCAGCGCATTTGTTCCGTCGGGAAGCTCGATAAAGGTACTGTCTCCGTGCAGATAGATGTCTCCGTTATTGCCGCCGACAAACGGAACGTTGTTGATAAAAAGCAGTTTGAGTTCTTTCATTTTCAAAGCCTTCCGTATCATTTGAAAGAAACATCCCCCGAACGGATCCGTTCGGGGGATGAAAGGTTTTGCTTACTTCTGGGTCATTGCGGCGACCTCGGCAGCGAGGTCATCCTTCTTCTTCTCAATGCCCTCGCCCTTCTCATAGCGGACGAAGTTCTTGAGCTCGATCTTGCCGCCGACCTTGGCGGAAACGTTCTGCAGCATCTTGGCGACGGTGATCTCGTCGTCCTTGACGAACTTCTGCTGCAGCAGGCAAACTTCCTCATAGAACTTGTTGAGGCGACCGGCAATCATCTTCTCGATAACAGCCTCGGGCTTGGGCTTTGCAGCCTTCGCATTCTCCTCACGAGCCTTGTTGAGCTGGATCTCCTTCTCCTCGGCGAGAACAGCCTCGGGGATGCAATCGGAGCTGACATACTGGGGAGCAACAGCAGCAACCTGCATGCACAGGTCATGGGAAGCTTCCTTGAAGTCCTCGTTGCAGGAGCAAACGCCCTCGAGCTCGAACTGAGCGATGACACCGACCTTACCACCCATGTGGATGTAGGTCTCGATGGTGCCGCCGGTCAGGCGGGCAAAGCGGCGGATCTGGATGTTCTCACCGATGGTGAGGACCATCTCGTTGAGCATGGCCGCAACATCCAGCTCGGAGCCGGGATAGGTGAGAGCCTTCAGAGCATCGACATCGGCAGGATCGTTCTCGAGAACGAGCTTGGCAATGTTCTCAGCGAAGACAACGAACTTCTCGTTCTTAGCAACGAAGTCGGTCTCGGAGTTGACCTCGACGATGGCGGCAGCGGACTTGTCCTCAGAGACAGCGGTCACGACCATACCCTCGGCGGCGATGCGGGTGGCCTTCTTGGCAGCGGCGGCGAGGCCCTTCTCACGAAGGAACTTGATAGCGCCGTCCATATCGCCGTCGGAAGCAGTGAGGGCCTTCTTGCAGTCCATCATGCCGGCGCCGGTCATTTCACGAAGATTCTTAACATCAGCAGCGGAAAAAGCCATGATTAGTTTCTCCTCTCAAATATTTAAAACGGTTACGGTCTGACGATTACTCGGCGTCAGCAGCGACTTCCTCGGCAGCCTCTTCGGTCTGCTCGCCCTGCTTGCCCTCGAGGATGGCGTTGGCCATGGTCTGGGACAGGAGCTTGATGGCGCGGATAGCGTCGTCATTGCCGGGGATGGGGAAGTCGATCTCATCGGGATCGCAGTTGGTGTCGACGATAGCGACGATGGGAATACCGAGCTTGCGGGCCTCGGCAATAGCGATGCGCTCCTTCTTGGGGTCAACGATGAAGAGAGCACCGGGCAGCTTGCGCATCTCGCGGATACCGCCGAGATACTTCTCGAGCTTCTCGCCTTCGCCCTTGAGCTTCGCAACTTCCTTCTTGGGAAGCATATCGAAGACACCCTCGGTCTCCATCTTGTCCAGCTGGTTGAGACGGTCGATACGGGCGCGGATGGTCTTGAAGTTGGTCATCATACCGCCGAGCCAGCGGGCGTTGACATAGTACATGCCGGCGCGCTCAGCCTCCTCGCGGATAGCATCGGAAGCCTGCTTCTTGGTACCGACGAAGAGAATGGAGTCGCCGTTAGCCGCGACATCGCGGATAAACATGTAGGCTTCTTCCAGCTTCTTGACGGTCTTCTGCAGGTCGATGATGTAGATGCCGTTTCTCTCGGTGAAGATGTACTTAGCCATCTTCGGGTTCCAGCGGCGGGTCTGGTGACCAAAGTGGACACCGGCCTCGAGCAGCTGCTTCATGGATACGATAGACATTTGCGTATTCCTCCTTTAATTTTACCCTCCACATTTCCTGTATTTCAGGCGGTGTTCCCGGTTGGGGCAGGAGTGCCTGCGGAAATGTGTGCGTAATCGGTTATGTATTTTACCACAAACAGGCATATTTTGCAAGGGGTTTTGCGCATTTTTCTTGCGCATTTTCCACATAAAGCAGAATTACAGCAGGCTCTCATCTCCCAAAAATGCCGAAAGCTCTGCTACGGTGTCAAAAACCAACTGTGCACCGGCGGCAAAGATCTCCTCGCGGCTGCGATAGCCCCAGGAAACGCCCAAGGGGCGCATACCCGCATTCAGACCGGTTTTGATATCCACGTCGGAGTCGCCGATGTAGCAGCACCGCTCCGCCGCCGCACCCATATCTGCCGCCGCGGCAAGGGCTCCCGCAGGCGAGGGCTTGGGGGCGCATCCGTCCCGCAGGCCGGACACGTGGGTAAAACGGCCGGGATAGAACGTATCCGCGATGCGCAGCACCAAATGGTGGCTCTTGTTGGACTGGACGGACACGGGGATCCCCCCTGCCGTCAGATACTCCAGAAGCTCGGGGATTCCGGCATAGGGCTTCGTGCGGTCGGTGAGATGTGCGGAATAGAACCCTCTGTAGCGACCGACGACCTCATCGAGATAGGCCTCATCCTCTCCTGCGCCGGGAATCAGTGTCTTCAGGAGATTCCGTACGCCGTGGCATATGGCATCCGTCACCTCGCGGAGCGTGCATTCCGGGTGTCCGTAGAATGCACGGGTAGCATTGACCGCTCCGGCGATATCCGGCAGAGTATCGAGAATGGTTCCGTCCATATCGAAAACACAGCCCGCAGGCATACCGCCCGTCAGCTCCCGCAGGAGGGCAAAAAGCGAGGTATATACCGGGCAGCCCGCCGCCGCAAGGCGCTTTTCATCGTGGTGTCCCCGGGCGACGAGCATGCAGTCGCAACTAAGCACCTCGGCGATCTCCGCATCGTGAAGAGTGTCGCCGATCATGAGAAGATTTTTCGGATCGAGTCCGCTCTCCCGGATCCAGTCCTTCGCGAGCTCCGTCTTTCCCCGGGCATAGATGTTGTCCTGCCCGAGTACGGCATCAAATTTATCGGAAATGCCAAGCTTTTCCATCTGACGGCCAAGGGTATCGGTATCCGAGGCGGTGAGAATGATCTGCTTGCGGCCGCTTGCCATGAAATAATCCAGCGCACAGCGGGCACCGGGTGTCAAACCGCAGGAGAGGGATGCCGGGATGTACATATCCATGAATTCCTGTGCAAGCACAGGGTAAGGATCTTTTGCAAAGTCAAATCCTGCCGCCGCGTAATAGGTTTCGACCGGGAAGCCAAAAACCTCGTAATACCGCTCTTTGGATAGCGGCGCACACCCCCGGCTTTCCAGCAGGCGGTTGACCGTTTTATTGCAGAGGTCACGGTCGTCAAGAAGGGTCCCGTTCCAGTCCCAGATGATGTGGGAATACATATTTCAATAATTCCTTTCGGTAATTTTCCTTTATATTTTACACCCAAATTCCGCCGCCGTCCATATCCTCCCGCCTTTTTTGTTTGACGGACGTGTAAAAATAGCATATAATATACCCATCTTGTGTTTTTGAAGGGAGCCCCATCCATGGCGGATATCTCCGTAACCGATATCGGGAAGGCGTTTGGCGAAAATGTCATTCTTGAACATATTTCTTTTGAGATCCAGCCGGGACAGCACGTGGGCCTTGTGGGTGCCAACGGCACCGGCAAGACCTCTCTGTTCCGTATGCTCTCCGGTGAGTGGGAACCCGACGGAGGCAGCATCCACATCGGCCGCGGACGCCGGATCGGACTTCTTGCCCAGCTGCCTCGCTTCTCCCCCGGCGCCACGGTGGAGGATGTGCTGCGCGGTGCTTTCGCTGAGCGCGAG
>JAFYLV010000139.1 GCA_017556885.1 Clostridia bacterium
CGAACGAACGAACGAAGTAATTGTATTCCGCTGCATCATTGCCGTCAATCCCTTCTTTGTAGCGTTTGCTACAGCAAGTATAGCATACTATTCTTTCAATTGCAATTGTTATTTTCGCTAACGAATTTATTTCGATCGACAGAAAATTTTAAGCCGTCCGGATACCGGACGGCTTAAATACGAATTATTTTCTTTTTCTGAATATTTTCGATCGGAAAAGGAAGAGATTCAGCACTGCAAAGAATGCAGCAAGAATGATCAGAACCAATCCGGGGCGAGTCGGCGCAAGGGTCGCGAGGAACATAATGGGAAAACCGAGAACGATGGCCGGGAAATTCTGATAGACCATATTATCGGCCGCCGGGGTCTCAAACTTACTGTCCAGCTCACGCAGGAGAATGATACCCGTACTGGCCGTTCCGGTCAGCATACCGTACATCATCATAAACTGCTCCTGCTTATACGGTTTAAAGAGCGTACGGGCAACAAAATAGTTATAGAGATAGGTGAAAACCAGTCCAACGACACCGAGAATCAGGATGATGCCCCAATACTTTTCCAGCACGCCTAGACGGATGGCCGCGATTCCTGCCACGACCATAACATCAAAGAAGAAGTTAGATACACGGGTCATCAGAAAATCATTGATGTATTTGCGTTTCGTGATCTTGCTTTTCTCGAGAATGCGAATAAAGAGTTTGGTCAAGGTAGCCGCAAGAACACCCAGCAGGAAGTTAAATCCATAGATAACGGAACGCATTCCGGGAAGCAGGTTACCAAGCACAAACATCAGCAAATATGCAACAAGGTACGTCACCGCAACCAGCGCGATCTGAACCGTCATCTTGTCCATGCCGCCCTGCAGAGGAATCTCGTTCTCCTTCTGCACCTCCTCAATACGAAGCGGCTCTTCCGCTTCAGAGGAAGTAACGATATTTTTCTTTTTCTTCAGAATCTGCAGGTGTATAACACCGCCTAAGCTTGCAGACAAGAAACCAAGGGCAGCAATCGTGAGGCCAAAAGTCTTTCCGCCGACGAATCCGAAATCCGTCTCAAAAATATTACCGTAGTTAAGCGCCTGACCCGTTCCCTGACCGTAACCAAAGGGAAGCAGAATGCCGGCAGCGGAGAAAAAGCCGGGCAGCAGCATGGCAATGATCACAGTAATACTGAGGCCAAGAACGCCCTGCATCAAATAGGTGGACACCGTGGTCACACCGGTATTGATGATCTCTACAGTGCGCTCGCGGGTCAGCTTTCCCTTGCCGGATTTCAAGGTAGATGCAATAAAACCGAGGGCAAGCGTATGGTATGTAATGACCTCCATCATGTTATAGCCATTTCCGCCGAAGAACTCCGTTTCAAACATGGGAGTCTTTGCGAAGAGATCATAAACACCGGCGATCAGGAGCAGCAGCGCGCCTCCAAGGACGGATGTCGGTATGAGAGAATTGCGCAGAAAAGGAACCTTCCGTTTCAGCGCATTGGCGCCGAGAAGGCTCAAAAGCAGAATCGCCGCAAGATTGAGCGCACCCCAAACATTAGAGTCCCAAAAATTTACCATCACTGTCACCTCTGCGAATGTTTTTGGTCCGGTTGTAGATATGGACATATTTCAGCGCATTAAAACGCTTATCCCCATGCAGCTGGAAGATCTGCTTGCCCATATAAATATTGAGCTTATTGCGGCCAAGCACCGTAAAGGCTGCTGAAGCCTCAAAATCAAAGACACGCTCTGTCTCTTCACCTTCATTGATCACAACACGGTCACCGTAAAGAGACACGCTGCAATCCCGGCACAGCTCCACTTTTTTTTCGTTGGGGATAACCTCGGAAAGTGTAGCGATATCCGTAAAAATAGGCTTATCGGTATTGGCAAGTGGATCATAGGAATTGATATAATCCTTTTGCCAGTTATACCAGTCCGCCACATAACGGAAGGGGAAGTCCGCCGCGGTCGCCGAAAGGGTCTTATCCGTTCCGTAAGTCACAACATTTCCGCAAACGGTGCAGGCAAGCTGCTCATCGCGGCTGACGTGTTTTGCAAGTCCACACTTCGGGCAAATATAGATGGCGCGTTCCAGATACTCTGCACGTTTTTTATGAAAGAACTCCCCGGTGGGGCAGGCTTCATCCACATGGATGCCTTCTCGGATGGCTTCAAAGAGCTCCGAATCCGACATCTCCGCATATTCCTCCGGCTCGATCACACGGGCGATATGCGTTTCCATGCGACCTTTACGCAAACAGTCGCTCCAGCGAGGCTCAACTCCGTAACCGCCCTCGATTCTGTACAGGAGAATGGGCAGCTTCATACGGCGGGCAAGCCCGGCAATGGAGGGGTTCATATATTCGGTACGGCCGCTATAGGTGCGGTTGCCCTCCGGGGCAATTGCGATGGTACCACCCTCCCCTACAACCTGCAGGCACTTTTTGATGGCCCCGATGTCCATGGTCTGCTTTTTGATGGGAATCGGTGCCACAAGCCAGCGAATGAGGGAAGAAATCCAGCCATTGGAGAAGATATCCTCCGTTGCGAGATAATATACGGGTTGTTTAAAGGACATTCCTACAAAAAACTGGTCAAAAGGAGTCTGATGGTTGAGCAGGATAAGATACTGACGGGGTTTTTTATCCCTGCACTTCTCGATACGGATACGGTAACGAAGCCGAGCGTAAGGATACAATACAAGATACGCAAGATTGCGGATAAAAACATGTCTGGGACGAAGCCATTTGCCGGAGGCCATAAGGCATTTACCTCTGTTCCATTTTGAATCATTTAATATTATAACATATAAATTCCATTCATGCTACAGTTAATCATGTAAACAATTATCTTTACATATACCGCTCGCAAGGGCGGCTTTTGCGGTTGCAAAAAAACTGCATTTATGGTATCTTATAACATAGAAAAACGGTTGTGACGGGAGGGCAATTTCATGCCGAATCTCAGTGACAAAAGAATGACCGACGCAAAGGATACCCATACCGTATTCCCCGCGCCTGCCTTTGCAAATGCCGCCGAGCTCAACGCCCGTCGCGAAGAGCTGCGCTTTAACCTGATGATGGCCGCAGGCCTATACCCCCAACCGCCGCGCACACCTCTCAATCCCAAATTTGATCTGGTGGGCGAGTTTGACGGCTATACGCTAAAAAAGGTCATGTTTGAGAGTTTCCCCGGGCTTTGGTCCACCGGAAATCTCTATATTCCCCGTCCCCTGGATAAACCCGCACCTGCAATTTTGAATTTTGTCGGCCACTGGGAGTTGCAGCGCCTTAACCGCGATGACACGGGCGATTTTCCCCAGCAGTTGGCAAACTTTGCCCGCATGGGCTTTGTATGCCTGGTGACTGACATGATCGGCAAGGTCGACAGTCTGCAGCTATCCCATGAATACGGTGCACAACCGCAGGAGGAAGCCTGGCTCTCCAACGGCCTCGGCGTGCAGCTTTGGAACAATCTGCGCGCGGTGGATCTGCTCTGCTCGCTTCCCGAGGTGGACTCCTCCCGCATCGGTGTGACCGGTGCCTCCGGCGGCGGATCACAGACCCTGTTTGCGAGCCTCATGGATGATCGCATTCGCGCCATGGCCCCCATCAACATGATCTCTCTTTCCATGCAGGGCGGCTGCCGCTGCGAAAATGCACCCGGTCTTCGCCGTCATACGAACAATCTGGAAATGTGCGCATGTCTTGCACCCCGTCCACTTTTTCTTGCCGGCTCCACCGGCGATTGGACCCGCGAGCTCA
>JAFYLV010000140.1 GCA_017556885.1 Clostridia bacterium
GAACCCGGCCATCCCAGCCAGCAAAAAAGCACCCGAAAGGGTGCTTTTTTTGCTGGCTGGAAAGGTCGGTAGGCAGAGACGGCGGCAAATTGCGCCGGAGGGCTTGCGGAAGGAAGAGAGAAGCTGCGCAATTTGCGTCGCTCGCACTTGTGCGAACGACAGGTTCAGAACCCGGCCACACATCCCAAAAATCTCCTCGGACGAAGTTCGGGGAGATTTTTACTTATTCACTCTTCACTTTTCACTAACTTTGGGATTTGACACGGTGTTTGCCACGCCCTTCAAATTTTTATTTTACCTTACGTGCTTATACCAAAATACCGCTACTTCATCCGCAAATGGCTTACCAAGCATTCGATAAAGGTCAGTATTAACGCCACCGATATGAAATCCGTTCTTTTTGTAGAAACGTGAGGCAAGGACATTGTTATCCTGACATTCCAGCGACAACGCAAAGAATCTCTGTTCCTTTGCCCATTCTTCTGCTTTCGCTAAAAGTGTCGTACCGATTCCTTGACCGCGATAATCCGCCGCCACACTGATATCCTCGATGTGAGCATATCCGTTCCACGTCTTTGCTAACAAAATCTGCCCGACACATGTATCGCCGTCATAGGCAAGGTATGCGATCCTGTCCGCTGAGGAAATATAGTCCTCTGCATTCGCACCATCGTAATTGGGGTATTGCTTTTCGGTGACCGTTTCACTAAGGACTTCTTCACTGTACCATACGCCGCCGGAATAGCTGAGCTTCAATTTACCGATGATCTGAAAGGGCTGATTGGCAATATTCAGATGTGAGATGTTTTCCGTGTTCAATTTCTTGATCATGTGCGCTCCCCGTAAATTCGTATTTATCGATGAGATAATTGTACCACAAAAATAAACGCAAGTAAATTTGACCCGACCAAAGAAATCAACGGTGAGTTGTGTTTCATTTTTTAAGAAAGCATGGCATTTGGTTGCAAAGTACATATCCGAATCCACAGGTGAACTTATTTAAGAAGACGGAAAAGTCATCTCGCGCTTTTCGGAAAGTAACAAAACGATATATATTTTTTATTGCCGTTATGTCCTGAAGGGGGGCGCGGCGGGAGAAGAGGATTCCGGATAAATCATTAAGAGGTATTTGCTTTTGCGCCAAAATGCGGTATAATAGACCGAAAGCTGTCAAAACAAGGGGAGGATCTCCATATGTTTTCCTTGGGGCATTGGATCTGGATCGGTATTTTTACGGTTCTCATTGCGGCGCTGCTTATCCTCATACAAAAGCGGAATATTTCCGGCCGCGTGGTACAGAAAACGGTGTTTTATCTGACGGTTGCGGTTAAACTTTTTCATGTGAGTCTTTCCATGAAGGAATCTCCCGACGGAGGTATGGTCATTAATCAAACGCAGCTCGCCTTTCATCTCTGTTCTTTGATGGTTTATGCCGTTATTATTGCAAATTTTATTAAAAACGAGAAGATCCTCGCAAAGCTGAAGAGCTTTATGGTGCCCTGCATGATGATCGGTGCGACGATGGCGCTGCTCATCCCAACGGAGGGGGTCGATCCCGGAGAACTGCGGGTGTGGCAATATATGCTCACCCATGCCGTGCTGGTCTTTTACGGACTCTATCTGATGCTTGTTGAAAAAGTTGATCTCTCCTTTGATGCTTTTTTAAATAATCTGAAGCTGCTTATGTGTGTCGTCGTGCTGGCGTTTTTGATGAACAGCGTGCTGATGGAATACGAGCCGAATTTTCTTTTCCTGCGCAAACCGCCGATGGAAAATCTGCCGATCCTGAACTTGAACAACGGCTGGTTTGTATATTTTCTGACCCTGGCAGTCATCGCCTGCTCGTTGCTTTTTCTGGTGCATTTCCCCTTTATCCTGCGGGAGAAGAGAGCGGAACGGGGCGTGCAGCAGCGCAATTAGGAGAAAATTGTTATGAAAAATAAAAGTTCCCTCCGTATGGGGATTCTCTGTGCCGGCGTGATCGCCATGCTCTTTGCGGGTATTATTTATGCCTGGTCCATACTGAAGGTTCCCTTTGCGGAGGAAGTTGGGCTTGCGGCACCGGCGCTTGCCCTGAATTTTACCCTGACGATGTGCTTTTTCTGCATTGGCGGTGTGGTCTCTTCCTTCTTTGTCAAGCGCATCGGAACGGCAATGACACTCGTGCTTTCGGGTGTGCTTGCAGGTGCGGGCATTGTTCTTTCGGGTATGTTTGCCGACTCTGTGGCAGCGTTGTATGTGTTTTATGCGTTCATGGCCGGCCTTGGCATCGGCATTGCCTATATCGTGATTATTTCCACCGTTAACGCCTGGTTCCCCGACCGGCGGGGATTATCCTCCGGCGCGCTGATGATGGGCTTTGGCGCTAGCAGCCTGCTGCTTGGAAACCTTGCAGACCGGCTGTTTGCCACAGAGCTTGGCTGGCGCGGAACGTATATTGCTGTGGGTATCTTCCTCGGTGCGGTGATCCTGCTGGCCTCTCTGTTCATCCGCCGTCCGCCGGAAGGCTTTGCCCTGCCGGCACCGGCTGCCCGTCGGGGCGGACGTTCGGAAGACTTTACGCTGCGGGACTTTACCCCCGGTGAGATGCTCCGCCGCTTTTCCTTCTGGAGAGCCTTTCTCTATCTGATATGCATCACGGCGGTGGGAAACTCGGTCATCAGCTTCTGCCGCGATCTCGCCCTTTCTGTGGGCGCGGAGGCGGCGCTGGCCTCGGTGCTGGTGGGTGTGCTTGCGGTGTGCAACGGCCTTGGCCGTATTCTGACCGGGGCGCTCTTTGATGCCGCCGGTCGGCGCATTACTATGCTGTGCGCAAATCTTCTCACCATGGCGGCTGCGGGGCTTACCCTTGTTGCAGTGGTATGCGGATCATTGCCCCTCTGCATTGTCGGTCTTTGCCTTACGGGCCTTTCCTACGGTACGTCGCCCACCGTTTCCTCGGCCTTTACCTCCGCCTTTTACGGCCAGAAGCACTTTGCCGCAAATCTCGGCTTTATGAATATCAATCTCATGTGCGCCTCCTTTGTCGCCACCGCATGCTCCGCGCTGATCGAAACCACCGGCGGTTACACCGTGCCTTTTGTGCTGCTGCTCGGTCTTTCAGCAGTGGCGCTGGTGCTGAATTTAAGCATTAAACGCCCGTAAAACAGTAAAAACGAGACGGTTGTTCCCTGTGTGTGGACGACCGTCTCGTTTTTTTCCTTTTGGGCAACTTTTTTTACGGAAAAGCATAGGTTATGTGTAGACGCGGCGGTTGCAATACGCAAAAAAATCGTGTAAAATAAACTGTGTATTGGAGGTGCTTACCTATGGAACTGAAAACCTGGCTCAACAGCGAAGCGCCCGCCGTGGCGGAGGCGCTGGATCGCGCAAATCAGCAGGATTATTATAAAAACCGCTCCATCGGCTTTGCCGGAAAGCAGACGGTCTATCGGGTGCTTGATGCCCTGCGTGCCGCCATGTTCCCCGGTCTGAATGAAACGGAGGAGATCGCCCCCGAGCGGGTCAATCTCTTTATCGGAAACAATCTGCGCACCGCGGCGGTGGAGCTCTGCGAGGTGGTGGAGCTGGCGCTGAAAAATGCCTGCCCCCGCTACGGCGAGGATGAGCATTGCCACATCTGCCGCGACCGAGCTGCGGAGATCACCATTGCCCTTATCAAGAGCCTGCCGGAGATCCGGGAGGTGCTTCGCACGGATATCGAGGCGGCTTACCTCGGCGATCCCGCCGCCTGCTCGGCGGAGGAGATCATGCTTTCCTATCCCGCCTTTGATGCCATCAGCATTTATCGCATCGCCCATAAGCTCTATGAGCTGAAGGTCCCCGTCATTCCCCGTATCATGACGGAATATGCCCACCAGCTCACCGGTATCGATATTCATCCCGGTGCGACCATCGGCAAGTCTTTCTTCATCGACCACGGCACCGGTGTGGTCATC
>JAFYLV010000141.1 GCA_017556885.1 Clostridia bacterium
ATGCTGCCATCTGCCGATCCCTGGAGAAAAGAACAGGATGCGGCCGTGCTTCTGACGGAAGTGCATGCCCTTATCGATGCGCTTCTTGCAGAAGGCTATACCCCGACGGCCTTTGCCCTTACCGGGCAGATGCACGGCATCGTATATATTGACGGAGCGGGAAAACCTCTCTCTTCGCTGTATACATGGCAGGATGGCAGAGGCGGATTGCCCTTGCCCGGTGGAAGCGCATGTATGCGTCTCAGGCTGCCGGAAGGTTACGGCTTTGCGACACTTCTGCACATGATGGAAACCGGGACTCTTCCTTCCGGTGCGGTGGGTTTTTGCACGGCGGCGGATCTTGCTGCAATGGACCTCACCGGTTCTGTATGCCCCCTGATACACACCACCAACGCGGCTGCCTTTGGATTGTTTGACATGGCGGAGGGGAAATTTCTGCCGCAGGCGGAGGAGATGATCCTTGCTGCCGGCCTGGCCGTGCCCCGGGTGACAGAGCGCGTGGAGCCGGTGGGAAAATTCCGGGGCGTTCCCGTCTATTGTGCCATCGGAGACAATCAGGCGGCATTCCGCGCCGCAGCTTGGGAGGGCGATGTGCTGCTCAATTTCGGAACGGGCAGTCAGGTCTCCCTTTTGTCGGAAAACCATTTGCCTCTGCCCGGGATGGAGGTTCGTCCCTATTTGAAGGGACGATTTATCCAGAGCGGTTCCGCTCTATGCGGCGGTCGGGCATATGCTGCCCTGGCGGCATGCTTTGCAGCCTTTGACCGGGCCCGTGGATTGGAGGCGGATATCTACGATACCCTCGGCCGGCTTGCAGAGGCGGCGCTTTGCGATACCGATGTGCCGCAGGTGGATACCGCCTTTGCCGGTACCCGGGAAGAGCCGGGACGCCGGGGCAGCATTTACAGTATTTCAGAGAAAAATCTGACACCCGGCCATCTTGCCCTTGGCACTTTGCAGGGCATGGTGGAGGAACTGTACCTGATGTACGAAAAAAGCGGCGCAAAGGCAGATTCCGTGGTGCTTTCAGGCAACGCGGCACGGAAAAATCCGCTGCTTGCAGCACTTGCGGAGAAGCGTTTCGGTCTTCCTGCCCGGCTTTGCCCGCTGGGAGAGGAAGCGGCTGTCGGCGCAGCGTTGGCTGCGGAAGAGGAGATGCAAAAATGAAGGCATGGGATGTTATATTTTTGGCCGGAGAAGAAGTTATAATTTCTGCAAAAAATAAAGAAATACTGAAACTTCTGTATGAAGAAGAAATAGTAAAAGCAAAGCTTTTTTGCGAAAAGCTTGATGATCCTTTGTGCCTGTGCGCACCGGCACAAATGGGAGAAAAAGTAATCTTTCGGCTGCGCCCTGCCCGGGCGGAGCTCATTGTTTCGGAAAAACTTCTGGACGAAAACTGGCCCTGGGGAACGCCGGATATTTCCGGCGCGGAGATCCGTGGCACGGCGCGGCTTGTGCCGTCGCCGGAGGAGGAATTGGAGCCTTCCGTGACCGGAACTTTCTGCGGCGCGGAGGGTTGGCGTCCCGAGGGATACGGCGAGGTTTTTGTGGGTGACTGCATGCCTTATGCCGACGGCGGACGCTACCACGTGCTTTGGCTGTGGGACCGCCGCCATCATAAGAGCAAATGGCACCGCGGTGCCCATCAGTGGGCGCATATTTCCACCGATGATCTGGAAAACTGGCAGGTGCATCCCATGGCGGTGCCTATCACCGAGGATTGGGAGGGCTCCATCTGCACCGGTTCCCACATCCGTCACGGAGATCTACAGTATCTTTTCTACACCGTTCGTACCATGGACGGAAGCCCTGCACCGCTGCGGCGCTCGGTTTCGGCCGACGGCTATCATTTTGAAAAAGATCCGGGCTTTTCCGTCACGTTAAGCCAGCGTTACCACGGTGCATCTGCCCGCGACCCCAAGGTCGTCCGGGATGCGGACGGCCTTTTCCATATGTTTGTCACCACCTCTCTTATGCCGGAGGACCGTGGCTGTCTTGCCCATCTCATCTCGGAGGATCTGGACAACTGGCAGGAAACCGCCCCGGTCTATATCGCCCCGGAGGGAGAGGATCAGCCGGAGTGCTCCGATTATTTTATCGCGGGCGGCTGGCACTATCTTATCCTCAGCCATCACGGTAAGGGACAGTATTTCTACTCCCGCGAGCCCTTCGGTCCGTGGCTGCGGGCAGAGGACAATGCCATTCCCTGCCGATCTGTGCCCAAAATGGCATACTTTGCGGATCGCATTATTTTCACCGGATTTGAGGGTATGGGCGGCTATGCCGGTACCATGACCTTTACGGAGGCCTTTGCGCAGGCCGACGGAACTTTGAAATTCAAACCGCTGTTTAAAGGAGAAGAATAAATGTCTGTTGTTACCATTGTCGGATCGGGCATGATGGGATCTGCCCTGGCTTTCCCCGCTGCAGAGAACGGCCACGAGGTACGTCTGTGCGGTACACCGCTGGATCGGGAGATCATTGATACCTGCCGCAGAACCGGCCGCCATCCGAAGTTTGAGCGGGATTTTCCCGCGGGCGTGAAATATTACCAGATCGAAGAGGTGGACGAGGCGCTCTGCGGTGCAGATATGGTCATCGGCGGCGTGTCGAGCTTCGGCGTAGACTGGTTCGGGGAGGAGATCCTGCCCCGCATCCCGGAGGATACCCCCATCCTGACGGTTACCAAGGGCCTGATGGACACCCCGGAGGGCAAGCTCATCACCTATCCCGATCTGTGGAAGGCGCGTCTTGCAGAGAAGGGGTTGCGCCGCTGCCTCAACGCCGTCGGCGGCCCCTGCACCAGTTATGAGCTGGTCTTCCATGACCAGACGGAGGTGGCATTCTGCGGCGACGATATCGAGGTTCTCGCCCGGCTTAAGGCCATTATGGAAACCGATTATTACCACATCAGCATCACCCGCGACGTTGTGGGTATCGAGAGCGCCGTGGCGCTGAAAAACGGTTATGCCCTCGCCATCGCCCTCACCGTCGGTCTCAACCAGAGGGAGCACGGCATCGACAGCGTTCAGCACTTCAACTCTCAGGCTGCCGTATTCGGACAGAGCGTCAAGGAAATGGCAAAGCTGCTGGCATACCAGGGTGCGCCGGGTCTGGACAATCTCTGTGTCGGTGCCGGCGATCTGTACGTCACCGTTTACGGCGGCAGAACCCGACTGGTGGGTATCCTGCTTGGCCGCGGCCTGACCATTGCGGAGGCAAAAGAGGAGTTATCCGGCGTGACGCTGGAGAGCCTTGTTGTGGCTGAGCGTGTGGCCCGTGCCGTGCGTGCTGCCGCGGCTCGCGGTGTACTCGATCCTGCGGATTTCCCCTTGATGATGCATGTGGATGATATCATCACCCGTACGGAACCGGTGAATATTCCCTGGGATGCATTTACGTATCGGGAGGACTGAAGAAATGTCTGTAAAAGAGATGGAAAAGTATAGAAATTATGCCTGCGCCTGCGGAAAAATCCATGATTTTTCCGGTGAGGTCATCTCCGGCTGCGGTGCGCTCAATGAACTGCCCCGGGTGCTGAAGGAAAAGGGCATCCGCCATCCTTTTATCATTGCGGATGAAAATACCTATGCAGCTGCAGGGGCGCAGGTCGCGGAGCTTTGCCGCACTGCGGGCGCAGCACCTTCGGAATTTGTCTTCCGGGAGGAAAAACTGGAACCCGAGGAGCGCACCGTCGGACTGGTTATGCTCCATTACGACTATGCGGCGGATGCCGTCATCGGTGTCGGCTCCGGCGTTATCAACGATATCTCAAAGGTAGTTGCCGCGGTGGCCGATAAGCCGTATATCATCGTGGGCACCGCGCCCTCCATGGACGGCTTTGCCTCTGCCACTTCCTCGCTGACCCGGGAAGGATTGAAGATTTCCCTGCCCTCCAGAGCGGCGGAGGTCATCATCGGCGATACGGATATCCTTGCCGAGGCTCCCATGCATATGATGCTTTCCGGTTTGGGTGACATGCTCGCAAAGTACGTCAGCCTCTGTGAGTGGCGCATTGCAAACCGCATCACCGGGGAGTACTACTGTCCGGAGATCGCGGATCTCGTTCGCCGGGCGCTGAAAAAGTGTGTGGATAATGCGGAGGGTTTGCTTTCCCGGGATAAAACGGCGGTGCAAGCCGTGTTTGAAGGTCTGGTGCTTTCCGGCGCCGCCATGAAATATGCCGGTGTTTCCCGCCCGGCCAGCGGTGTGGAGCATTATATTTCCCACGTCTTCGATATGCGCGGGGTGGAATTTGGAACGCCCATGGAGCTGCACGGCATCCAGTGCGCGGTTGGAACGCTTATTGCGGCGCGCCTCTACGAGAAGCTCAAGGGCATCATACCCGATGCGAAAAAGGGCGCTGCCTACGCGGATGGCTTCGACCTTGATGCCTGGCACGAAGAGCTGCGGACCTTCCTTGGCCGCGGTGCAGAGGATATGATCCGTCTGGAGCAGAAGGAGCGTAAGTACGATCCGGCTGCGGCCGCTCGCCGCCGGGAGATCATCTGCAATGCATGGAATGAGATTTTGACCATCATAGACGAGGAACTGCCCTCTATGGAGAGCCTGAATGCTCTCTTCGACCGGCTGGGCATTCCGAAGACAGCGGAGGAGATCGGCCAGCCGGCAGAGATCCTGCCCATGACCTTCAAGGCAACCAAGGATATTCGCGACAAGTACGTGCTTTCCCGTCTTGCCTGGGATCTCGGAATCCTGGATGAGCTTGCGGAGCAAAGCCTGTAGGATGACGAACGGCAGGGCCGTTCGTACAGGAACAAAACAGAACCAAAAAGAAGCAGATGCACAAACATCTGCTTCTTTTGTGTTTACTTTTCAGGTGCAAATTTCAATAACAGATAGGGCTCGATCTCCAAAACGGAAGCAATATTGAAAAGCACATCCAGGGAAACGGCGCGGATCATGTTTGGTGCTTCAATGGCACCCATGTGCTGTCGGCTGATGCCGATCCGGTCTGCCAGCTGTTCCTGCGTGAGACCCTTGCGCTTTCTGTAATATGCAATGGCATAACCGAGATCCCGGTAACGCTCCGAATTGTCAAAAATGTGTTCGCCGATACCCGACATCAGTATCACCTCTTTCATTCAAATTGTAACGAAAAACGGCGAAAGAATAAATTGTTTAAAATGTGACTGTTGATATGTGCGATGCGACATGGTATAATGTGAAAAGCGACGGATGATATGACAGAGATATTGTATATGATGTGAAGGGATATGATACTGTGAACGACAGAATAGCGGAAGACAGGAAAAAACGGCATGGTTGGTGTATGAATCCATGCTGGGCGAAAGAAAATTTCCGATCGTTGGTGTTGAGGATGCCTTTGTCGAAGGAGGCGTATGCGAGAGGGAATATGAAAAAATGCGGGAGGCATATGCCTGTATTTGCCAAAGGCTTGGAGTGGGTGAGGAGGATGCGGAGCTTGATGGAATGATTGATTCCATGGAACGAATTTGCCGGGAGCTGTGTATGAATATGTTTGATTACGGAGTTAAGCACGCCATGCGTTTAAACCGTAAGGAAATGTGATCCGATAGATAAATGTGCGGAGAGATCGACAGTCTCTCCGCACGTTTGCCTCTCCGATGGGCGATGGCAGCCCCGCCCATCGTATGCTTTCCGCGACAGGGGAAGCTCCGACGGGAAAAAGGGGTTGAAATCAGGCGGAGAGGGGAGGTATAATATAGCTAACAAGCAAAAACTGTATACAGGGAGGCCGATGATGAAAATATCGGAACTTTTGAATAAAGAAACGCTGTCCATTTCCTTCGAAGTCTTTCCGCCGAAGACCGAGACGGCCTTTGAGAGCGTCAAGAGCGCTACGGAGGAGATCGCGAAGCTCAAACCTGCCTTTATGAGCGTCACTTACGGTGCCGGCGGCGGAACCAGCCGCTATACGCTGGATATCGCAAAGAACATCAAGGCGCGCTACGGCGTTCCCTCCCTTGCCCATCTGACCTGCGTGTCCTCCAGCCGGGAGACGGTGCGCGCCCGCATCGAGGATATCCGCGCTGCCGGCATTCAGAACATCATGGCGCTTCGCGGCGACATTCCTGCAGGCATGGAAAATGATGACCGCAGCGGTTGGGATTATCACAATGCGGTGGAGCTGGTGCGCGAGCTGCGCAGCTGTGGTGAGGATCTCTGCATCGGCGGTGCCTGCTATCCCGAGATCCATCCCGAGAGCGAGGATCAGAAGACCGATATCCGCTATCTTGCGGAAAAGGTGGATGCAGGCTGCGATTTTCTTACCACCCAGATGTTTTTTGACAACAATCTCTTCTACAACTTCCTTTATAAGATCCGCGAGGCTGGCATTACCGTGCCGGTCATCCCCGGCATCATGCCCATCACCGGCGCAAATCAGGTAGAGCGCGCCATCAAGCTTTCCGGCTCCTTCATGCCCCAGCGCTTCAAGAGCCTTGTGGACAAGTTCGGGCACGATCCCGCTGCCATGAAGCAGGCAGGTATTGCATACGCCACCGACCAGATCATCGACCTCTATGCAAACGGCATCAAGAACGTGCACGTTTATTCCATGAACAAGCCAGACGTGGCGGAAAAAATTCAGGCAAATCTCTCCGATATTCTCGGAAAGTAAGGACAAGGGATATAAATACATGGATTTCAAAAGCTACTTAAAAGAGAATATCGTCATTCTGGACGGCGGGATGGGAACGCTCCTGCAGGCCAAGGGGCTTATGCCCGGCGAGGCACCGGAGATGTGGAATCTCACCCGTCCCGGGGAGATCGAAGCCGTTCACCGCGCCTATTTTGAGGCGGGTACAAATGTTGTCTGCACCAACACCTTTGGCGCAAATCTACTGAAATACGATCGGGAGACCCTTGCTGCGGTCGTTTCTGCCGCAGTGCGCATTGCAAAGGCGGCGGCGGAAGGCCGCCCCGATCGCTTTGTAGCGCTGGATATCGGTCCCAGCGGAAAGCTTCTGCGCCCTCTGGGAGATCTCGATTTTGAGGATGCGGTTTCTCTCTTTGCGGAGACGGTGCGCCTCGGCGCGGCGGCAGGAGCGGATCTTGTGGTCATTGAGACCATGAATGATGCCTATGAGACCAAAGCCGCCCTGCTTGCGGCAAAGGAAAACTGCGATCTGCCCGTTATCGTCACCAATGCCTACGGCGAGGACGGAAAGCTCATGACCGGTGCCACCCCTGCCGCCATGGCGGCCATGCTGGAGGGCATGGGTGCGGATGCCATCGGTGCCAACTGCTCCCTCGGCCCCCGCCAGCTGCGGGGCGTGATGGAGGAACTGCTGCGGGTGGCCTCTGTCCCCGTGGTGCTCAAGCCCAATGCGGGGCTGCCCCGGGTGGAGGATGGCCGCACGGTCTATGACGTTACCCCGGCGGAGTTTGCCGCCGAGGTGCGGGAACTCGTTCAGCGCGGCGTTCGTCTTGCCGGCGGCTGCTGCGGAACGACCCCCGCGCACATTGCCGCCCTTTCGGCGGAGCTTGCAAAGCTTTCGCCCGTGCCCCTCACGGATAAGGGAATCACCGTGGTTTCCTCCTATACCCATGCGGTGACCTTCGGGGCGGAGCCGGTGCTTATCGGCGAGCGCATCAACCCCACCGGAAAGAAGCGTTTTAAGGAAGCCCTGCGCGCAGAGGATATGGATTATATCCTCAACGAGGGCCTTGCCCAGGCGGAAGCCGGGGCCCATATTCTGGATGTTAACGTCGGTCTTCCGGAGATCGATGAGGTGCGCATTCTCAAGGAGAGCGTATGCGCACTGCAGGCGGTGACCGATCTGCCCTTGCAGATCGATACCTCCGATCCGGCTGCCATGGAGGCGGCGCTCCGCCGCTACAACGGCAAGGCGATGATCAATTCCGTCAGCGGCAAGGAGGAGAGCATGCGCGCCGTCTTCCCGCTGGCAAAGAAATACGGCGGTGTCATCGTTGCACTGACGCTGGACGAAAACGGCATCCCCGAAACGGCGGAGGGCCGCGTTGCCGTCGCTCGCCGCATCCTTGCGGAGGCGGAAGCATACGGAATAGCCCGCAAGGATATCGTTTTTGATACCCTCGCGATGACTGTCAGCGCCGATAAGGGCGCGGCAAAGACCACGCTGGAGGCCCTTTCCCGCATCCGGAATGAGCTTTGCTGCCATACCTCTCTCGGCGTATCCAATGTTTCCTTCGGGCTTCCCAACCGGGATGCCGTCAACGGAACCTTCTTCACCCTTGCCCTCTCTGCGGGTCTTTCCGCCGCCATCATGAATCCCTATTCGGCCGATATGAAAAGAGCGTACTACACCTTCCGGGCTCTGTGGGGAATGGATGAGAACTGTGCGGAATATATCGCCAAAGCCGACAGCTTTGCCCCGGCAGCTCCCGCCGCGGCTCCGACGGCCGCTGCCGCCGCCGAGGCGGGATATCCCTCTGAGCTTTGCCGCGCCGTCTGCAAGGGCCTGCGGGAGCAGGCCGCCGCGGAGACAAAACGGCTGCTTGCGACCGAAAAGCCGCTGGATATCGTCAACGGGGAGATCATTCCTGCCCTTGACCGGATCGGACGCGGCTTTGAGGCAAAAACCGTCTATCTGCCCCAACTTCTCATGGCTGCCGAGGCGGCAAAGGCCGCCTTTGAGGTCATCAAGGGAAGCATGCCCGCCGGAGAAGGTGCGGCAAAGGGTCCCTTTGTGCTGGCCACCGTCAAAGGCGATATCCATGATATCGGCAAAAATATCGTAAAGCTTCTTCTGGAAAACTACGGCTACCGCGTCATCGATCTCGGACGTGATGTTACTCCGGAGACTGTGGTGGAAGCGGTGGTTGAAAACCGCGCGCCCATTGCCGGGCTTTCCGCACTCATGACCACCACCGTTCCTGCCATGGAGGAGACCATCATTGCCCTGCGTGCGGCGGCGCCGGAGTGCCGGA
>JAFYLV010000142.1 GCA_017556885.1 Clostridia bacterium
AAAGCAAGCTCATACATTTGCGTCACGGTTTTGCTTACCGCCTGAATATATTCAGTACCGCCCGGAATGCTTTTGCAGCCTGCCATTTTAGCACTCATATAAAACAAATTATTGAGATACCAATAGTTTGCAAATCGAAATTGCGAAAGCATTTCTTCACCATTGTCGGTTATTTCAACAAACAGAAATTCCATTGAATGGTTCAATTGATGTGATTTTAACGCCCATCTTTCAGCCATCTCTCTGTTGCCGCAAGCGGCGTATGTGCGGGCGATCTGCCATACAGCTTGCCCTTTATAATATGAACCGCCGCTGCCATTGTAGATTTCCGTGCCAAGCTCCACGATTTCTTTCTGATACTTCACTTTGTCAATATCAAAGTATGTGGACATAAGCATTTCCTTGACTCCGATGTTATTGGGGAGCCTGTGGTATGCCTCCTGCCAAATGGGCAAGGTGCCTGAAATGTCACCATTACGATAGAATTCGGCAGCTCTTGCCTCATATTCTTCATAAAGCTTTTTCTCATCGATCTGTTCCGCACCGAGAAGCTCGTCAACGGTTATTCCGAAAAAACGCGCAAGCTCCGGCAAAAGCTCAATGTCGGGGTATGTGCTTGAGTTTTCCCATCTGCTCACTGCTTGAAACGAGACATCCAGATATTGGGCCAATTTTTCTTGGGATATATTTTTCTCTTTGCGAAGGCTTTTCAGTTTTTCACCTAAACGGATGTTCATGCAAATCCTCTCCTTTGGATTTTTCTGTAGCTACGCTTATACTATATCGCAAAGATTTTTGAAAAACAATAACTTGATGTTTGAGTTTTGGTTGAATCATTCAACCAAAACAAGAGTTAAACTATGCGGTCTGCATTTGCAGGTATAACGCAAAAATACGGCATACCTCTTTCGAGATACGCCGTATTTTTAAAAACCGTTTTTAGCGCGCCGCCCTACTCTTATTTGTGTCTTTTTTTATCTGCCGAGCATTGCCGCGCCGATCAGACCGGCGTCATTGCCGAGGGTAGCGATGCAGATGCGAGTCTTTTCGACATCGCGGTTATAGCATTCCTTCTCAACCTTGGGAACAAGGCGCTTGAGGAGGTTGTCCCCCTCCTTGGAAACACCGCCGCCGATGCAAAGCACCTCGGGCTGGAAGATATTGATGATATTGGAAATACCGCATGCGAGGTAGGAGACATACTTGTCCACGACCTCAGCCGCTGCCGCATCGCCCTGTGCTTCCGCCTGGAAGGCAGTCTTGCCGCTGACGTTGTCACGGGTGCAAAGCTTCCACATGAGGCTCTCGGGATGGGTATCCATCGCTTCGCCGGTCATACGGATGAGACCGGTGGCGGAGGAATAGGCCTCCCAGCAGCCCTTACGGCCGCAGCCGCAGGGAGCGCCGTCATAAACAATAACCATGTGACCCAGCTCACCGCCGATGCCGTTAAAGCCGGAGTAGATCTTCTTATCGATGATGATACCGCCGCCGACACCAGTGCCGAGGGTGATCATCATGGAATGGCGGCAATCCTTGGATGCGCCGGCAAATGCCTCACCGAGGGCGGCGCAGTCCGCATCGTTGCCGATGAAGACGGGCACATCAAAGACCTCGCGGAAGATCTTACGGATGTTGGTGTTGCGGAAGGGCAGGTTGCAGGTATAGATGATGACACCGGCTTCACTGTTGACGGAGCCGGGAATACCGATACCAACCGCTTTGACATCCGCAGCGGCTACACCGGCCTCCGCGACGACATCCAGACTGAGATGCGCCATGTCGCGCACCAGCTCCTCCGCCGAATGCTCGGCAACGGTGGGGATGCTCTTCTTTGCAACGATCTCGCAGGCCTCGTTTACCAGCGCGGCCTTCATATTGGTGCCGCCAAGGTCAATGCCGATATAGTACATTTCAAATTCCTCTTTTTTCTGCAAAGTCTCTCGTGCCATTTTAGCACATTCCAAAGAGATACGCAACAGGCTTTCGCCTCATTTTTTTTGCTGTCAGTTAAAAATATTTTCCTCTGCATCCAAAAGGTGCAGCCGGCGATGACGGGCGGATACGCCGCGGCGGCCCAACGCCCCGTCCGCGATATACTGGGGATTGAGCACCTTCGCAGGACCGCAGGCCACGCGGGAACGGATGAGAACGCCTTCCTCCGCGGCCTCCATAGAAAACGACCGGATGAGAGGGATGATATCCAGCTCCACAAACTTTTTGCCGCTCTTCTTCTCCACCACGCAGGACTCCGCGGAGAGCCGCGCCTGCATCGCAGGAATGTCCGCCTCGGTCGCGTCGTAGATCAGCGTCTCATAATCGGCGTAGATGATCTCCTTCAGCGGGCGCTCCGGCACCCATGCCCGGTGCAAGACGAGTCCCTCCGGGGCCACGGCATTGATGGCGGCGCAAAGCGCATCCAGATCGGTGCATTCCTCCGTCAGAGCGGTGTCAACGATCTCAAAGCAGCCCTCGTGACCAAGGGACAGGGGCTGTCCAAAGGCGATATAGGGATGGGGATTAAAGCCTTCCGAATGCCACAGGGGGACACCGGCGCGCTTGAATAGCCGCTGCATCACCCGCAGAAGATCGAGATGGGAGATAAAACGGATCCGGCCGGTCTTTTCAAACTCCAGCCGCAGCTTAAACTTTTCAGACATCGCATTTTCCTCCCTTCAGGCGATCCGCACCGCAGCCGCCGCAGCGGGCGCTGCATTCCGGCAAGGTCTCGCCGCGGAGCGCCATATTCCAACCGCGTTCCAGGAAGCGGCGGGTGACGCCGGTATCGATATGATCCCAAGGCAGGATCTCCTCCATACCGCGCTGGCGGGCATTGTACCATGCAGGATCGATGCCACAGGCGGCAAAACACTCCATCCAGCGGTTATAATCAAAATAATCGTCCCAGCCGTCGAACTTCGCGCCGCGCTTCCATGCCTCCAGAATGGCAGCACCGAGACGGCGGTCACCGCGGGCAAAGATGCCCTCAAGGCAGGAAACCTCCGGCTCATGCCAGTTGTAGGTAACGGCCTTGGCGGTCATTTTTCCTTTCAGGAAAGCGATCTTTTCCTCCAGCTGCTCCTTTGTGTTCTGGCCAAACCACTGAAAAGGCGTTCCGGGCTTCGGCACAAAGGAAGAGGTGCTGACGGTGATCTTCAGTCCGCGGTTCTTATTCTGGGCGTTCTGCCGCCACAGGAAAACCAGCCGGTTTGCAAGATCGGCAATCCCTTCGATATCCTCCTCGGTTTCGGTGGGAAGGCCGAGCATAAAATAAAGCTTGACCGTATTCCAACCGGAAGCAAAGGCGTTGATGCAGGCACCTTCGATCTCTGCATCGGAAAGATTCTTATTGATAACGTCGCGCAGACGCTGACTTCCCGCTTCCGGGGCGAAGGTCAGGCCGCTTTTCCGCACTTTGGATACCCGCTCCAGCAGCGCCATGGAGACGGAGTCCGCCCGCAGGGAGGGCAGGGAAATGGAGATGCTGCGGGGCTCGCAATAGTCCATGAGCTTGTCGCAGGCCTCCTGCAGTCCGCGGTAATCGCTGGTGGAAAGGCTGGTCAGGGAGACCTCCTCGCCGCCGGAGAACTCCAGATGCCGAATGGTCTGCTCCACCACGGTGTCGGGACTCTTCTCACGGATGGGGCGGGTAACGTGTCCCGCCTGGCAGAAGCGGCATCCACGGGTGCAGCCGCGGAATACCTCGGTCATCACGCGGTCGTGAACGACCTCGGTGTTGGGAATGGGATAACTGTCCGGCCAGTAGGCCTTGTCCATATCCCGGATGATGCGCTTCTCCACCCGGGCAGGCGCACCGCACTTGGGCACAACGGCAGAGATGCAGCCGTCTTCAGCGTAGGAAACATCGTAAAACGCAGGCACGTAAACGCCGGGGATCTTCACCGATGCAGCAATAAATTCCGCGCGGCTCTTGCCTTCCGCCTTCATATCGCGGTAAAGCTCCACCACCTCGCGGTTGAGCTCCTCACCCTCGCCAATGAGGAAAATATCGACAAAATCGGCGGCAGGCTCCGGATTAAAGGTACAGTGACCACCGGCGAGAATGATGGGGTGCTCCTCGCCGCGCTCCGATGAAAGCAGCGGAATGCCGGCAAGATCCAACATATTGAGCATGTTGGTATAGCACAGCTCATAGGCCAGCGAAAAGCTCACCATGTCAAAGTCGGAGATGGCATCACCGCTCTCCAGGCCGTAGAGCTTTACGCCATTTTCGCGCATCTTTTCTTCCATATCCGGCCAGGGTGCAAAAACACGCTCACACCATACACCGTCGATGGAGTTGGTCAGGCCGTAGAGGATGCGCAGGCCGAGATTGGACATACCGATCTCGTAGGTATCGGGAAAACCGTAGGCATAACGCACCGAGACCTCGGAAAGCTCCTTTTTGACCTCGCCGTATTCGCCGCCGGTATACCGGGCAGGCTTTTGTACTTCGCAGAGAAATCGCTCCGCTTTCTGAAATTCATTCATTTTATCATAACCCCTTGTTTGCTTATCCCCTATTATACACGGAAATCCTGCGCTTCGCAACTTTTATCCGAGCCGATGGCGCGAAAAATCGCCCACAGTCCGAAAATTGCAAGGGTGGGGTTATGAAATCGGGAACAAGCCAGCACAACACCGGGGCAAAGCAGCGCAAAGCCCGTATACAGTGTCAGTCTCCGGAGCATCTTCTCCGCTCCCGACCATCCGGCAGCAGCAAAAAGCAGCGCGCGGCCTCCATCCAGCCCCGATACCGGCAAGAGGTTAAAGAGTGCCGCCGAAAGGCTCAGCCCTGCGAGCACATAGCCCCATTCCGAGCGGGAGCCTGCGAGGGCAAAGAGTGGTACTGTCAAAAGATTTGCCCCCGGCCCCGCAAGGCATACTGCCGCCTCCTTTGCCGGAGACAGGCGCAGCGGATAGGCAGGCTCCATCACGCCGCCAAAGAGGGTAAGCCGCAGCCGTGCAAGCCCGCCGCCGGTGATAAAAAGCATCACCGCATGCCCCATCTCATGGATAAGCGCAGCAAGAAGTCCGCAGGCAAGCAAGCCGTCCTCGCAGACGAGAACAGCCACCGCCATGAGCAGAAGAAATCCCGGTGTGATACGGATCTCAGGCATCCGCCGCATCATCCCCCGTGATCCACCGTCCGATATCCGCGAAAACGGCGACCAGGCTTCTGTCCTCCTCCACAACACCGGCCACTACGCTCTGCACCTGCGGCCCGGCCTCCGCCCGGATGACCACCGCCGCGGCCAGCAGCAGCGCCGCTATGCACAACCGCAGCGTCAGCCACCCGCTCCGTATGCGCCGCGCCTCCTGCGCATCCTCCGTGCGTTCCTCATGGTTTTCACTCATACAGCCGCACCTCCTTTTTCTATCTCTATTCGGAAGGTGTACCGGGTATGAAAAAACCTCTGCGGTTTTAGTTGTGTCTTCATAAAACAGTTAATCCTCCCTGTGAGAAATCTCACAGAGAGGATTTTGACTTATTGTTTTGAATCAGTAGCATCCAAGGCTCCCTCTGACGAGGGAGCTGTCACCAAAGGTGACTGAGGGAGAGAATTTTGCACCAAACGATCAATACATGCACATACACCGCGGAAATTTCGGTCAATATCCAAGTTGCAAATCCTTACTACAGTTAAGTGCATAGCGTTCAAATCATTGGTCCGCTGTTCATCTTTTATTCTCTGCTCCGTCGTATAGTGCCCTCCGCCATCAAGCTCAATGATCAACCTCGCCTTGGCACAATAAAAGTCTGCGATATAGTTTCCAATCGCTTTTTGCCTTTGAAAACGAACCGGATAGTTGCGTAAAAAATTATACCACAGTTTCCGTTCCCAAGGGGTCATATTTTTCCTCAGTGCTTTTGCCAGAGGAATATTATCTCTGTTATAGTCTTTCATTTTCTCTCCCTCCGTCAAAAATCAAAGATTTTTGCCATCTCCCTCGTCAGAGGGAGGCTTTGATACAGTACAAAACCACACAATACGCACTACACCGAAAGGTGTATAGAAGTGCGCTCTTCCATAGATTGGGTATGTCTTATTCATCCGTCAAAAGATGTGTTATTCGCGTTTACTGTACTCATCTTTTGTTAACCGCCAATGATATTGCAATTTCCCCTTATGCGGCTGAGGGATTGCTTCCGTCATAACAAGTTTGAACCCATTCTTTTCCCAAACACGCCGTGAGCGAATATTGTAATCCTCGCAAAAACAATGCAATACATCCACTTGTTCGCATTCAAAGGCGTGTTTCACCTGCATACCGATAAAAAGTGTTCCAATACCTTTTCCCCAATATGTTTTTTCGCCAATTGACATATCAATTCTTCTTACATCAGTGTTCTCCGGATATAAAGCACTAATGTTAGGCAGATTCATTTTTTGTAACCAACATTCTCCTATATTCTCGCCA
>JAFYLV010000143.1 GCA_017556885.1 Clostridia bacterium
ATTTCAACAAGAAGCTGGTTTAAGGTCTGCTCACGCTCATCGTGTCCGCCACCGAGACCGGCGCCGCGCTGACGGCCGACAGCATCGATCTCATCGATAAAGATGATGGCAGGGCAGGAGCGCTTGGCCTGATCAAAGAGATCGCGGACGCGGCTGGCACCGACACCGACGAACATCTCAACAAAGTCGGAACCGGAAATGGAAAGGAAGGGAACTCCTGCCTCACCGGCGACGGCCTTGGCAAGGTAGGTCTTACCGGTACCCGGAGGGCCTACCATAAGCACACCCTTGGGGATACGGGCGCCGATATCGGCAAACTTTTTGGGATTTTTGAGGAACTCAACGATCTCCCAAAGCTCTTCCTTCTCCTCTTCTGCACCGGCAACGTCGGCAAAGGTGATCTTCTTTTTGTCGGGGGCGATGGTGCGGGTCTTGGCCTTGGAGAAGTTCATGGCCTTTCCGCCGCCGTTTGCCTGGTTCATCAGGAAGAACCACATGAAGCCGAAGGCGATCATAAGAATGAGATAAGGAATAAAGCTGACCCACCAGGGAGTACCGGCAGGAGCGATGAGATCGTAGCCCTTAAAGGCATCGATGCCCTTTTCTTCGTACTCGGCGAGGATCTCACGGAAATCCTCATAGAATACGGAGGTATAGGCCACCTCGTACTCGACGGTTTTGCCGTCGGTCAGCTTAAGTTCAAGATCGGTGCCGTCAAGTACAAAACTCTCCACCTTGCCTTCGGCAAAATAGGCGAGGATGTCGGAATAGATGAGCTTTTCCTCTGCCGGCTGCTGCCGCACATAGGTCAGCGCCAGCGCTCCGATAAAGAAGGCAAAGATCAGAACATAGAAAAATACGCCGCGGAAACTGTTTTTCTTCAAACAGTCTCACCTCACTTTCAAAAAGGTATATGCAGGATATGTGAAGCCGGAAATTACTTCTCGTAGACCTCGGGTTTGAGGACGCCGACAAAGGGAAGATTCCGGTATTTTTCGTTAAAATCAAGACCGTAGCCCACAACGAACTCATCGGGGATCTCAAAACCGACGTATTTGCCCGTAAGCTCCGTCTTGCGGCGGGAGGGCTTATCCATCATGGAGCAGATCTCCAGAGATGCAGTGCCGCGGGAGGAAAGAACCTTGCAGATATAGCTGAGCGTCAAACCGGTGTCGAGAATATCCTCCACAAGAACGACGTGACGGCCGGTGAGATCGGGAAGTCCGTCGGTCTGTGCGTTAACGTTGCCGGTGGTCATCGTACCGCGATAGGAAGATGCGGAGATGAAGGCCATTTCACAGGGGATAGTTACATTCTTGCACAGTTCAGCCATAAAGATGTATGCGCCTTTAAGAACGCCGATGAAAAGGGGATTTTTATCGGCATAGTCACGGGATATATCGGCAGCGAGCTCTCGGGTGCGGGCCTTGATAACTTCCTCGGTATGGGTGATTTTCATAAGATCCTGCAGCATAAGGTATATGTTCCCTTTCAGAATAAATTTCAAAGGTTATCCGCCGATCCGTCCGCGATGGGGCGGATCTCGATGCGAAAACAGGGGGTACCCGGTGCGGGCTGCCATGCGGCATCCGCGCCGTAACCGTGAACGGCGGCGACTGAACTGCTGTCGGCAAGGACGGGGATGCGGTCACGCTGTGTGGCGGGGATCCTGTCGTCAATGAAGATCTTTTTCAGCGATCGGCGGCAGGCGCGGGGATTTCTTTGAAAAGTGTCTCCTGTGATGCGGGAACGCACCGTAAGATGCCCGTCTATTCTATCACAGGAAACATAAAAAGAAGTCAACGAATTGTGAATATTTTCCGGCGCTGTGTCCGAAAACAGACCGATACGGATCCCGGCTTCGGGGACGTCTGTAAAGTCTTCCAATGTAAGCTGTTGCGGAGGAAGCGAAGAGGCGGTACCCAATGTATCAAAGATCAGCCGGTCGTATTCACGCCGCAGGCGGCAGCCGGGAAGATCGATGGAGGCGGAAGGATTTTCGCTTTTGCAAAGGCGCAGGCAGAGCTCCGTCCCTTCTCTGGAAAGAATGAGACCGGTGCTTTCGGTGTAGGCACGGCGAAGTCTTCGCAGGGCAAGCGGGCGGGGAAGCCCGGCGATCTCAGCTGCGGAGAGAGCACCGTCCGCGAGCGCATCCATAAACGCGGCATCCTCGGACAGTGTCTCCGTCATGCGGAACACGGCCTCGGGGAAGGCGGGATTGAGCTTTAAAAGCTCCGGCATCACGCAGCTGCGGATGCGGTTGCGGGAAAGGTCGGTGTCGGTATTGGTGGAATCGCTGACGTAGTTCTGACCGCGGTCGGAGAGATATTTTTCGATATCCTTGCGGGAAACGGAGAGCAGCGGTCGAATGAGCCGGCCCCGGACTGCAGGGATGCCGCAGAGTCCGGAAAGCCCCGTGCCGCGCACCAGATGGAGCAGCACCGTTTCGGCGTTGTCCTCCAGATTATGGGCGGTGGCAATGCGGGAGCAGGAAAGCGCTTCGGCAGATTCTTCCAACAAACGGTAGCGTTCTTCCCGGGCGGTCTCCTCAAGTCCCTGACCTCGCTCTGCGGCAAGGGCGGGAATGTCTACCCTGCAGAGCTGAAAGGGAACACCAAGCCGCAGACATAGTTCCCGGCAGAATTCCGCATCCCGATCGGCTTCGGCACCGCGGATGCCGTGGTGCACGTGTACGGCGTAAACCGGGCGGCGAAGCTCACAAAGGGACAGAAGCAGGGCCGTTGAGTCCGCTCCGCCGGAAAGCGCGACAAGGATGCGTTCCTCCGGAGAAATATGGGCAGATGCAAGAAAATCAGTGACGCTGCGGTTCATCGTAATGGGTCTCGAGGGTGGAGAACTTGGTGAACTGACCGAGCCACTTCATTTTGACGGTGGTGGTCTCACCGTGACGGTTTTTTGCGATGATGCATTCGCATTCGTTGGTGGGTTCGCCGTCGCGGTTGTGGTAATCCTCACGGTAGAGGAACATGACCACGTCGGCATCCTGCTCAATGGCACCGGAGTCGCGCAGGTCGGGCAGGATGGGACGCTTGTCGGTACGGCCTTCGGAGGCACGGGAGAGCTGCGAGAGGCAGATGACCGGCACGTTGAGCTCCTTGGCCATGATCTTTAAGGAGCGGGAGATCTCGGAGACCTCCTGCACACGGCTGTCGCTGCGGCGGCCGGACTGCATGAGCTGCAGATAGTCGATGATGACAAGACCCAATTCATCACCGAGGCGGCGGCATTTGGCCTTGATCTCACCGACGGTGATGTTGGCGGAATCGTCGATATAAATGGGGGAACCGCCGAGGGCGGAGGAGGCGTGGGCAATCTTTTCCCACTCGTCGTCGGAAAGATTGGCCGTCATGAGCTTTTTGGAGTCCACCAGTGCCTCGGAGGAGAGCATGCGCATGACCAGCTGCTCCCGGGACATTTCAAGATTGAAGATGGCAACGCCCTTGCGGGATTTTTCCGCTACGTTCTGGGCAATGTTCAGCGCAAAGCTGGTCTTACCGACACCGGGACGGGCGGCAAGGATGAGCAGGTCGGAATTCTTTAGACCGCCAAGGCAGGCATCCAGGCCGGAAAAGCCGGATTCCACACCGGGATACTTACCCTTGGTGCGGGCAAGCTCCGAAAGGGTGTTATAGGCATTGACGATGACGCTGCGGATCGGCATCAGCCCGTTGGAGGCGGAGTTGTGCCGCAGGGAGAAGATGCGCTGCTCCGTGTTTTCCAAAATATCGGAGGACTCACCGCTGCCGGAAACGGCATTGTTGTAGGCCTCGGCAGTGATCTCTGCGAGCATGCGGAGGGTGGCCTTGTCCCGGACGATCTCCGCATACTTCGCCACGTTGGCCGAGGTGGGAGTCACGTCCATCATCTGGAAAAGATAGGCACGCCCGCCGGCCTCGTCATAGACCCCGGCGGTCTTGAGCTCCTCCAGCACCGTGACGGGATCCACAGGTCTCGACATGGTGACCATGGAGTAGATGATCTCGAAAATCTTGCGATTTTCGGGAATATAGAAATCCTGGGCGGAGAGTGCCTCCACCACTTCGGGGATGCAGTCGGGATCGATGAGCATCGCACCGAGAACGGACTGCTCCGCATCGGCGCTGTAGGGCAGCTGCCTGCCCAGAAGTTCATCCATGATAGCTGCCTCCTGTGCTTTTAAGTGAAATTATGGGTTACTCTGCAACGACCTGGATCTTCACGTCGGCGGAGATCTCGGGATAGAGCTTGACCTTGACGGTGTAGGTGCCGGCGATCTTGATGGGCTCGGAGAGGACAACCTTCTGCTTTGCAATATCGGTACCTGCAGCGCGGTTGATGGCATCGGCCACGTCACCTGCGGTGACAGCACCGAAGAGCTTACCGCTTGCACCGCCCTTGGCCTTGAGAGTCACTGCGGTGGCGGCGAGCTTCTTGGCATCCGCTTCGGCGGCGGCCTTTTCCAGGGCAGCCTTGTGGTCGCGGGCAGCCTGCTGGGTCTTCATCACGTTGAGGTTTTCGGCATTTGCCTCCACCGCAAGCTTGCGGGGAAGGAGAAAATTGCGGCAGTAGCCGTCGGAGGCTTCGATGAGTTCACCCTTCTTGCCCTGTCCGCGGACATCCTGAGTAAGAATAACTTTCATAAGTCTTGTTTCCTTTCAAAAAGAGTGTTGAAACGGCGATGATCACGCCTGTGTTGTACTGGATTCAATATAACGGTCGATGCAGCGACGCAGTTCTTCTTCGACCTCTGTGATGGTCTTGCCACGAAGCTGCGCACCGGCAGAGGTGGTCTGTCCGCCGCCGCCCATCCATTCAAGAATGAGCTGCACATTGACCTGGCCGAGGCTTCGACCGGAGACGCATACCTCACCGTCACAGACGAAGATCGTGAAGGAGGCAAGAATACCGTAGATATCCAGCAGGTTGTCCGCTGCCTGTGCCGCAACGGCACGGTCGGTGTCGGTGCGGGTGGTGGCGATGATGAATTTCTCACGGTAGGTCTCGGCATTGCCGGCAAGGCGGGTCTTTTCCAGATAATCCCGGGCACTGCCCTGGAAGGCCTGCTTGGCACCGACGGTATCGGCACCCACACGGCGCAGGAAGGCGGCAGCCTCAAAGGCGCGGGAGCCGGTCTTGACGGTGAAACCGCGGGTATCGAGAATAATACCGGCGAGCATGGCCGTGGCTTCGATGGGCGTGATGTGATCGACGGGGACAACGTACTGCAGCATCTCGCAGATCATTTCGCAGGTGGAGGAGGCCACCGTCTCCTGAATGTTGACGGCGGTATTCTCAATATAGCCTGCGGAACGGCGGTGATGATCAATGACGGCAATGCGTGCAAAAGAGTCGATAAGTTCCGGTGCTTCGGTGTAATCCCGGCGGCTGGTGTCTACGACCACCAGCAGAGACCGGGAGTTTCCGATGACCAGGGCGGACTGGGCATCGATAAAGGCGTTTTCATAGCCGGGCTGGGCCGCAAGAGAATCAACGATGCGGGGACAACCGCAGCGGTTGCGGTCCAGAACAATGTAAAACTCTTTGCCGCACTCCATGGCGATGCGGGCGACACCGGCTGCGGCACCGATGCTGTCGGGATCGGCCACGCGGTGACTCATGATGATAACATTGGAGGAATCGTTGATGAGATCCTTCAGAACGGTGGCCATAATGCGGGAACGAACCTGGCTGCGGCGCTCGGTTTCCACGGCGCGGCCGCCAAAGAATTCGTAATTGGTACCCGTACGGACAACCGCCTGGTTTCCGCCGCGGGAAAGAGCCATTTCGGAGGCCATACGGGCAGCCTGCATGTTCTCGGCAAGGGTGGCGCCACTGCGGCCGACACCGATGCTGATGGTGATGGGCATGCTGCTTTCGGAGGGGATCTCCATCACGCGGGTGAGCAGATCAAAATTCCGCTCGGCAAAGGCAGCATAGGCTTTTTCGGGGAAGAGGAGCAGGAAACGGTCGCGCTCGCTCTTGCGCATGATGCCGCCCTCGGCGGAGACCCATTCGTTGACGGCCTCGTCAAGACGGGCGGTGAGGAGGCTTCGGCTGGAATCGGGGGTGTTTTTGGCCACTTCCTCGTAGTTATCCCAGACGATATCGGCAATCACCGTGCGATTGTCCGCATATTCCCGGGAAACGGCGCGCAGATCGGTCAGGTCGGTAAAATACAGGACGGACATCAGACCGCGCATGCCGGTGGCTTCCATGGTGAAGAGATTTCCGCTGACGGAATAGGAACGGTCACCGAAGGTAATGTCGTTTGGAAATACTGCGCCGCCCTCGGTCACCCAGTTCAGCGGCAGGGCGGGACAGATCTCGGTGAAGGGCCGGTCGAAAACGTGGATGTTCTGCACCATGGCGGTGAAACGCTCATTTGCCCAAACGATGCTCTTGTTTTCCATGAGAATGACCGCCATAGGCAGGGGGAAGGAGAGCATCAAAGAACCGGAGAGGTTTTCCTGATTGATGACGCTTTCCTTGATGTACTTGTCCAGCGCCTTGCGCCGCTTGTTGACGGCAGCGCGGTGGTAAATGAGAAGAATGGCGGCGCAGACGACCTCAACGATGAAGAAAATCTTGTTTTCCAGAAAAAAGGAGGGAACAATAAAGAGAATCAGCAGAAAAAAGCAGAGGTTAAAACCGGAATCCCGGAAAATTTGGGATGTTTTTTTATCCATTTTTTCCATGTTTGGTTCCCTTTCGTCTTTCTTTCAGTTCTTTCCAATAGGTTTCGGAGGCCTTTTCCATGCGGTTGTCTCCGAAACGGTAGTAGGTCTGTCCCTTGAGGGAATCGGGCATGTACTGCTGCTCTACCCAGTGCTCCGGGCAGATGTGCGGATATACATAACCCTTGGCGTGACCGAGCTTTTGAGCGCCGGCGTAGTGACCGTCCCGCAGATCGTCGGGAATGGGGCCGCCCTTTCCTTCGGCGACGTCGCGCATGGCGGCATCGATAGCCATGACAACGGAGTTGGATTTCGGTGCCGTGGCAAGCAGGATGCAGGCCTCCGCCAGGGGACGCTGTGCCTCCGGAAGACCGAGCTGCATAGCGCTGTCCACGCAGGACTTTGTAATGCTCACCGCCTGGGGATATGCAAGACCGACATCCTCCGAGGCGACACACAGAAGCCGCCGGCAGGCGGAGATCATATCCCCGGCATGGAGCAGCCGCGCCAGATAGTGCAGTGCTGCGTCGGGATCGGAGCCGCGCAGAGATTTGTGAAAAGCGGAGAGAATGTCGTAATGGGCATCTCCGTCCTTATCGTAGTGCATGGCGGAGCGCTGGGTGACGGCTTTGGCATCCTCCAGGTTGGGGGCTGCCTTGCCGGCAAGCATGAGCATCTCGACGGCGTTGATAGCCTTGCGCACGTCACCGCCCGCAGCGGTGGCGATGTGGTGCAGAACCTCGTCGGAAAGCATCACGTCGCAGCCGTATTCGGCGCGGGCAAGCTTTGCAGCCCTGGCCGCCACCGGAAGGATCTCCTCCGGGGCGGGGGGCCTGAATTCAAAAACGGTACAACGGGAAAGGATGGCGTTGTAGATGTAAAAATAGGGGTTTTCCGTGGTGGAGGCGATGAGGGTGATACGGCCGTTCTCAATAAACTCCAGCAGAGACTGCTGCTGCTTTTTGTTGAAATACTGGATCTCGTCCAGATACAGTAGGGTGCCGGAGGCACCGAGAAGACTGTCGGTTTCCGCAATGATATCCTTGATATCCCCTGTGCCGGCGGTGGTGGCATTGAGCCGGTGGAGCCGCCGGTCGGTACGCCGGGCAATGATGTTCGCCACGGTGGTCTTTCCAATGCCGGAGGGGCCGTAGAAGATCATATTGGGGATATTTCCGCTTTCAATCACGCCGCGCAGGATCCCGCCGGGACCCAGCAGATGGCGCTGACCGGCAACGTCCTCAAAGCTTTCCGGACGGATCAAATCCGCCAGTGGTCTGTACATCGGGCACCCTCCTTTCCGCTGGAGTCATCTACGGGGCTTTTAGCCCTCGTACATGGGATACTTGGCGCAGATCTCGCCGACTTCGGCAGCGATCTGATCCTTCTTGGTGTCAAAATCGGTGGCGGTGAGGCGGATGAGGCGGGCAATGTGCTTCATATCTTCGCCATCGAGGCCGCGGGTGGTGGCAGCGGCGGTGCCGAGACGGAGACCGGAGGTGACGAAGGGGCTCTCCGGATCGTTGGGGATAGCGTTCTTGTTGGCAGTGATGCGGACCTCGTCGAGACGGTGCTGCATCTCCTTACCGGTGACGTTGAAGTTGCGCAGATCAACAAGGCACAGGTGGTTGTCGGTGCCGCCGGAGACCAGGTCGAAGCCCTCGGCGAGGAGCGCATCGGCCAGAATGGCGCAGTTGTCGATGACCTTCTGCTGATAGGCCTTGAACTCAGGCTGCATGGCCTCGCGGAAGCAGACAGCCTTTGCGGCGATGATGTGCATGAGAGGACCGCCCTGGGAGCCGGGGAAGATGCTCTTGTCGATGACCTTGGCATGCTTCTCGGGGCAGAGAATGAGACCGCCGCGGGGACCGCGAAGGGTCTTGTGGGTGGTGGTGGTCACGACATCGGCATAAGGAACGGGAGAGGGATGGAGACCGGCGGCAATGAGACCGGCGATGTGGGCGATATCCACCATGAGGGCGGCGCCGCAGTCCTTTGCGATCTCGGCAAAGCGGGCAAAGTCGATGACGCGGGGATAGGCGGAGGCACCGGCAATGATGATCTTGGGTCTCTCCTTCATGGCGATGTCATGGACCTCGTCATAGTTGATGCGGTGGGTATCGTTGTCAACGCCGTAGGAGATGATGTTGAAGTGACGGCCGGAGATGTTCACGGGGCTGCCGTGGGAAAGGTGACCGCCGTTGGCAAGGCTCATGCCGAGAACGGTGTCGCCGGGGTTGGCAAAGGCAAGGAAAGCAGCGAGGTTGGCGTTGGCACCGCAGTGGGGCTGAACGTTGGCATGCTCAGCACCGAAGAGAGCGCAGGCGCGGGAGCGGGCGAGTTCCTCGGCCTTGTCGACCTCTTCGCAGCCGCCGTAGTAGCGCTTGCCGGGATAACCCTCGGCATACTTGTTGGTCAGCACGGTGCCCATGGCAGCGAGAACGGCGGGGGAGACGAAGTTCTCGGAGGCGATGAGCTCAATATTGCGCTGCTGACGCTGCCACTCACTCACGACGGCGTCGCCGAGCTCGGGGTCCGCAGCGCGGAGAAATTCCATGTTTTCCTTAATCATTTCCGGATTCCTTTCTGGTACTTTACTTTTCTGTGTTTTTGCGTTACTATATAAAATATTAATAATAACCCATGTTAGAATATTATAACGGATTTATGCCCGAATAGCAAGGGAAAGGTG
>JAFYLV010000144.1 GCA_017556885.1 Clostridia bacterium
AAGAGCCTGTGTGAGCTGATGCATGCGGAGCTTTCCGTCACCGTCGATGGAGATCTGTTTAAGGCTGTGGTGGATTTTCCCATATGCAGCGTAGACTAAAGGTTGAAAAACCGTGCGGAAAAGCACGGTTTTTTCCTTTACAAGCGTATGCGGATGTGTTAGAATGTAGCCATGAGAGAGAATGTTTTACATGGCAGAAATGTTATCCTCGGCACCGACTGGTGGACAGACTGTGACGATGCCGTTGCGATCCGGATTCTCGCCCGAGCACATCTGGCCGGGCGTTTTCGCGCGCTTGGTATTGTTATCAACGCATGTTTTGAACTCTCTGTTCCGTCGCTGGATGCGTATCTTACTGCGGAGGGGCTATGCGATATTCCGCTGGCACTGGATCGGGATGCGGTGGATTTTGGCCGCAATCCGCCCTATCAGGCGGGGCTTATGAAGTATCCCCACCGTCGTGAAAATGCCGATGCGGAGGATCCTGTACGGCTTTACCGCCGACTTCTCGCCGCGGCGGATGCACCCGTGGATATTCTCGAGATCGGTTACCCCCAGGCGCTGGCTGCGTTTTTGGAGAGCCCAGGAGATGATATCTCGCCGCTGACCGGCCGTGAACTTGCCGCACAAAAATGCGGACGGTTGTGGATGATGGCCGGGCGTTGGGATCAGGATCCCGGTCGGGAGAATAATTTTGCCCGCAATGTCCGTGCATCGCGCGGGGGAGAGGCCGTGTGCCGACTCTGGCCGGGAGAGATCGTTTTTCTCGGGTATGAGATCGGCGCGGACGTGCTGACCGGCGGTCATCTTGCCAAATACGATATTCTTGCCGGGATCCTGCGGGATCACGGATCCGAAAACGGGCGGTCCTCCTGGGACCCCATGCTCGTGGAGCTCGCCCTCAGCGGTGATTTTGCAGCATCCGGTTATACGGCGCATCGCGGATGGGCGACGGTCGATCCCGAAACGGGGGAGAACCGCTTTGTCTGCGATCCGGACGGCCGACACTGCTTTGTCAGCCGCCGTGAGCCGATCGAATACTACCGCGACCGGATCGACCGGTTGATAGCCTCGGAGTGTGACTACAATGCCTTTTTCTGATGAAACACTGCGGTTTCTCTTTGAAGTCCGCATAAACGACAGCCGCGTCTGGTTTCATGAAAACCATGACAGATATGAGCAGCATGTCATTACGCCCGTGAGGGAGCTTATTGACAGTCTTGCGCCGACGATGCTCTCCATTGATCCGCAGCTCACCATTGACGGGCGGGTGGGACGCTGCATCTCCCGCATTAACCGCGATACGCGTTTTACAAAGAATAAGGAGCTATACCGCGATGTGGTATGGATCTCCTTTGTTCGGGAAAAACACGCGGAGCTTCCGGAGTTTTTCTTTGAATTCTCTGCCAGAGGTCTCCGCTGGGGTTGTGGATGGTACTGCGCCCCGAAGGATACCGTTGAGACACTGCGGGAAATGGTCCTTGCCGATGCGCCCCTTTGGCGTGAGGCGGAGAATGCCGTTTCCGAGGACTCCTGTCTGGAGCTATTTGGTGACAGATACAAGCGTACACGCCATCCGGAGGCCGATGCGGTCAAACGGAAGTGGCTTGATATGAAGGATTTCTGCGTGATGGGCGTGAGTGAGGATATCGACATGCTCTTCTCGCCGGAGCTGCCCGATTGGCTTGGGCGCGAATTTCAAAAGCTCAAGCCCGTGTACGAACTATTTTTACAAGGTAAATTACTTTCGAAAGGAAGACAAACCCTATGACCGAGATCAAACTTTGGGACGGCTTTATTCCGAGCCTTGATGAAAATGCGGAAACGCCCAACTGCATGGAATGCTATCTCATGCCCGGTGAGACGCCCCGTCCTGCTGTCATCGTCTATCCCGGCGGTGCCTATAAGACCCGCGCACCGCATGAGGCCGAGCCGATTGCCCGTTTTTACAACACCCGCGGTTTCCATGCATTTGTATGTCACTACCGTGTAACGCCGAATCAGTATCCCGCCATGCTGCAGGATGCCCAGCGCGCCATTAAGCTCGTACGTGCCCATGCAGAGGAGTGGCATGTGGATCCTGACCGTGTGTTTACTCTTGGCTTTTCCGCCGGCGGTCATCTTTCCGCGCTGACGGCTACGATGGAGGATGTCTCCAAGATTGGCGACCAATATGACGATATCTCCGTCAAGCCCACCGGCGCGATTCTTTGCTATCCGCTGATCTCTCTGGAGAATGAGTTCGGTCATGAGGGTTGCGGCCGCGTTCTGCTCGGTGATCGCTATGATAACGAAAAGGTCACCTATTCCGCCCAGAATCTGGTGGATGAGAACACCTGCCCCTGCTTCATGTGGCAGACCTCGGACGATTTCCTGCATCCGCAGAATATGTTCTCCTTCGCCCGTGCCCTGCGTGAGCACAAGGTGCTTTTTGAGATGCATATCTGGCCGCACGGCCCGCACGGACTGGGACTCGGTTTTGACCGAGAGGATGTCCGCGCCTGGGGTCCGCTGTCTGCGGACTGGATCGAAAGAAACGGAAAAGGATGTGTAGCCCATGTTTGAAATGATGCATTACAGTGATCTGAAGCTTTGGGAGAACGAGATCCCCCATCTGCTGCCCGATGCCGATACCCCTAACACCCTTGAGTGCTATGTCATCAAGAGCGAAGTTCCCCGTCCTGCCGTCATCATCTATCCCGGCGGCGGCTACAATATCCGTGCGCCTCACGAGGCTGCGCCGATCGCACATTTTTACAATTCCCGCGGTTATCACGCCTTTGTCTGCCATTATCGCACCAGCCCCAACCGCTATCCTGCGGAGCTGATGGATGCCCAGCGCGCCATCAAGCTGGTTCGTGCCCATGCGGAGGAGTGGAAGGTCGATCCGGACCGTCTCTTTACCCTTGGTTTCTCTGCCGGCGGTCACCTCTGCGCCATGACGGCCACCATGCCGGATGTTGCGAAGGTTGGCGATCAGTATGACGATATCCCCGTCAAGCCCACCGGTGCTATCCTTTGCTATGCCGTTATCAATCTTCTTGAAGAGTTTGGTCATGCCGGCAGCGGTCGCTCTCTCTTCGGCCGCGAGCATTACGATGAGTTTGCCCACAAGTTCTGTGCTGAGGATCTTGTCGATGACGATACCTGCCCCTGCTTCTTCTGGCATACCTCCGATGACGGCTGCGTCAACGTGCAGAATGCCTTTGCATTTGGACGTGCCCTGAATAAGCACAACATCAAGTTTGAGATGCATGTCTATCCCAGCGGCAACCACGGCCTCGGTCTTGCACCTGACCGTCCCGACATCCGTCAGTGGGCGGCACAGTCTGCCGACTGGATCGAGCGCAATTTCCCTGCCAAATAAAGCATGACCGGTAAACTTCGCGGAGATTACCTGCAGGGCTTCAAGGATGGTTTTCCTACAGGACTTGGGTATTTGTCCGTTTCCTTTGGATTTGGTAT
>JAFYLV010000019.1 GCA_017556885.1 Clostridia bacterium
CATCATCGGCAACGAACATATCGATAAGGAAGCGGCACTTCCCCTCCTCCGCAAGAAAATCATTCTGCCATACGCAGAAGATATCCTCCGTTTCCTTGACGATAGTCCGTCCGTCAAGCCCGCGAAGCTTCTCCGCCGTGTTGATATCAAAAATCAGCAGTGCCCCCGGCTCCATAAAAAGGGAAATACGTGAAAGCGCAGCACAGAGCGTCTCACAGTCCGGAAGATAGTTGATACAGTCCAGGCTGGAGATCACGCCGTCCACGGTGCCGTAGAGATCCAGATTTTCCATGCTCTGGCACAAAAAGAGCGGACGGACACCCAGCTCCGCCGCTTTTTCATTTGCGATACCCAGCATATCCTCCGACGGATCGCAGCTGATGACCTCCATACCGCGTTCTGCAAGCATAAAGGCCACTGTGCCCGTACCGCAGCCGGCATCCAGAAGGAGCTTCGGACGGCGGTCGTAGCGACGCCAGATATCCTCATACATATCCACCCACGCCGCATAGGGCAAATCGCCCATCAGATCGTCATAGACGTAGGCAAAATCCGCGTATACACTCATTTTGTGTCAATGCGGTCCAGCACCGTATTGTAGCCGTCGCTTCCGTACTGCAGACAACGGTTGACGCGGCTGATGGTGGAGGTGCTGGCACCGGTGGTCTCCACGATCTCATGGTAAGGCGCACCAGAACGCAGAAGGGTGGCCACCTGAAGCCGCTGCTTCATGGCAAGCACCTCACTGACGGTGCAGAGATCATCCAGCAGCTGCTCACATTCCTCCCGGGTCTTGAGAGAAAGCAGTGCATCAAACAGGCGATTGAGTTCTTCATCACGGTATTTCAGGTTCATAATAAGCCCTTCCTTCTTTCGCGTAGTCATATTCTACCACACTAAAGCGTAAAAGTAAACCCATTTTACGAAAAACAATTCCGCCCGTTTCGGCATAGTATGTGTATGAACGAAAGGAGGCTGTACCCCATGCCCACGACCGACGATATTACCCGCGCTATCTTTTCCTCCCCACAGAGCGGTGCCATTCTGCGGAACATGGAGAACATCATCAATGCCATCAATTCCACCGAAGGCCGCCGTCTTCTGCGGCATCTCGGCAATTCCGGCAGCGATGCCCTGCGCTGCGCCGCCGCTGCTTCCGCAGATGCCCCCAACGCCGCAAAAACGCTCATCAGCGGCCTTGTCTCCAATCCGGATGGCTCAGCCCTTATCAGCGAGCTTTTCGCCGTTATCGGGCGAAAATAGCAAATACGGAGGTAATGCCAATGGACGGCGATCTGTCCGATATTCTCCGCCTGGTAGGCGGCCTGGCCGGTGCGGGCGGTACTCCCTCTCCCCCGCAGGATCCACCGGCATCTGCCCCCGATTTTTTCAGCGAGGGACGAATATTGAAAGTTCTGCAGGCGGCATTTACCTCCTTCAGCGCAGGAAGCAAAAACGACGAACGGGCTCGGCTGCTGCTGGCGCTTCGCCCCTTCCTTTCTCCGGGACGGGCGCAGAAGGTGGATGCTGCCATTACCGCCATGCGCGTTGCTGATGTTGCAAGGATCGCCATATACGGAGAGGAGGTTGACCGTGGCTGAACCGGACCTTTCCTTTCTCGCCCTGCCGGCCTTTGAAGAAGGCGAAAAAGAGGACGCGAAGCCTCCGCTTCACGTCCTCTCCGGTGTGATGGATTCAATTTTAAAGGCCCTGCCACGGGGCGGCGGTATTGATGACCTGCTGCTCATGGCTCTGCTCGTCATTCTCTTCAACAACGAGCGGGAGGACCGTTTCGGGCTTATCGTAGCCGTTGGATATCTGCTGCTGTTCGGTCACGACGGATCGACGGCGTAAACAAGGGTCTTCCCCGCTGCATCCGCGTAGACCTTGCGGAGGGTTTCGTCGATGAGACCCTCATTGAGGATATAATCCTCGCTTGTGCGGTTCGTATCGTCCACGAAAACGTAGTCGATGTTCTCCTCCCGCAACAGACGCAGCAATGTCTCTGCATCTTGTGCGCCGTAAATCTCCGCCGTTTTCTGGGTGCGTCCGTAGGTGTCATAGCCTGCGGACCAGGCAAAATAGGACCAGCCGCAGTAAAGCATCCGTCCGGCCATCAGGATATCACCGAGGGCATAGGTTGTATCCGTCAAAAATACGGCCCCGGCCCCGGTGTTTTCCTCGATAAAGGTTTTCAAAGGGGCATCCTCATCCAGTCGGACGGCGTTTCGATCCAGACTCCACTGTGTGATGAGATCCGCAAATCCGGTCAAGGTCATCAGAATCACAAGCACGACCGCAGTTGTTCGCAAAAGGGTCGTTTTTTTGCGCAGCAACTGCGCCAGCGCTCCGGCGGCAACGATATCCAGCAGGGCGCATCCAAACATGATGTACTTATGATTGACGGTGATATCCGGCGTCAGCTGCAGCATCTCCGCCACAAGGACAGGCGCCGCAAAGCACAGCGTCAGCCAGCGGAGCCCCTTCGGCATCAGAGGAATAAAGATAACGATCACAAAGGGCAGAACACCGAGCAGTTCCACAAGATAAGTAACGATATCTGCAAATGCCGCGCTTTCCGCGAGGAAGCCGAAGGTCAGCTTTGGCGATACCGCCGCGCTGCCGTGCGGAATAAAGAAGCGGGATTCCAGAAGCACCAACACTACGGCGATAACCGCTGTGATCAAATACGACAGGCGTTCGCGGGAAAGCATCGCCATAAAGAAGAGCACCGCAAGAACAGAAATCAGCACAGCACCGTTAAAGAAGCCGAGCATACCGAGAAGCAGTCCAATCGTCACGGGGAATACGACATTTTCCGGAAGCCATGCCTCGCGAGAACGCGCGAAGGCCTGCAGCCAACCGCCGGAGGTCTTCTTTCGTGCCCGCACTTCCTGCAGGTCATCCACCATGCGGACAAGCAGAGGATAAAAGCAAAGGATGGCAAAGAATGCCACCGCAAATCCCAGTGGCAGATGGCGCTGGTTCAAATAGACCTTCTGCGTCCACAGTCCCCAGCTTTCGCTCTGGGTATTGCCGATATGTTCCGAGGATGTGAAGAGCGCCGCAAGGGCTGCACCAAATCCATCTTCCGCGCCGAGAAAATAGGTGAACACGGCAAAGGAAGAGCGGAAGGTGAAGAATAGCGCCGTAAGATGCGCCGCCGCACGGCTTCCCGTCACCTGCAGGGTCAGGGCGCGCAGAAGCTGCATCATTGCAAGAATGGAGCACAACGACATAAGATTAAAGGCGATATCTATGCGAACTCCAAGGTACTCCAGCATTCCCACGGCAAACTGGAACATAAAGTGGTAACGGATCGTTCCGTCCGCAAAATGGGGATACTGCGCCGGAATATTTGCGCCCTCCGAAAAGGAACGGATCACACCAAGATGGGGGCAGAAATCGGAGTAAACCGAGAAGCCGACGTTCAAATTTCCATCCGCATAGTAAAACGAGCGGATGATGAGCACCGCCCAGAAGATCGCAACGATCAGCAGAAAAAGAAGTTCTGCCCGATTCTCGAAAACCAGCGTTTTAAAGCCTTTACGCCACAGATCCCGTACCATTGTACAAATTCGCGTTCTGCAAAAACAGACCGCGAGCGCAACAAAGCCAAGACAGACCACCGCCGAGCAAACCGCCCCCCAAAGCATGGGGCGGCCGGATCCGGAAAATGCATAAGCTCCGAGATAGGCCGACCATGCGGCGATCATCGTTCCGAAGAGAAAGCTTGCCGGAATCCATACTGACCAGGCCTTCGGCATATGTTTTCCCGCAAATAGCGGACGGGCTGCGAACACATGACCGAAAGAGGGCGCAACCAGAAGCGAAACTGCGCTTCCGCAGGCAAGAGTCAAAAGAAAGTATAGCAATCCGATCATTTTTCGATCTCCCGCCGGGCAGAGCATTTCTCCTCTGCAATAATATAGCGGGGTCTCGCCTTGACTTCATCGTAGATCTTCGCAATGTATGTACCGATCACACCAAGGCTGAGCATCAAAAGGCTTCCGATGATGAGCAGAAGCAGAATGACCGTTGTAAAGCCGCTGGCCGCTTGTCCGAGGATCCACATCACCAGCGCTTCGATCCCGATACCGATCGCGCCGATCAAGAAGAGCAGGCCGGTTACCGTTACCAGCTGCAGCGGCAGCGCGGAAAAGGACGTGATCGCACCGACGGCGAGGCCTGCAAGCTTGCGGAAAGACCACTTGGTCTTCCCTCCTGCGCGCGCCGCCACCTCAAAAGGAATGGCAATGTGCCGGAAACCGACCCAGGTGGACATCCCCCTGAAGAAGGTGGCATGCTCGGGCATAGCTTTCCACGCATCCACCGCCTTGCGGTCCATCAGTTTGAAATCCGATGCGCCCTCAAGCTCCAATCCCGACAGTTTATTGAAACTACCGTAGAAAAGGCGCGCAAAAAGCTTGTAAAGAACACTTTCCTTGCCGCGGTCGGCCTTGACGGCATCGACCACCTCATAGCCTTCCTGCGCCCAAAGGCGGATCATCTCCGGGATAACCTCCGGAGGATGCTGGAGATCACTGTCCATGACGATACAAGCCTCTCCAACCGCCTGTGAAAGTCCCGCAGAAACGGCTGCCTCTTTCCCGAAATTGCGGGAAAGGCGAATGAGCCTGCAGGCATGCAGCCGCTCGGATACCCGCTGCATCGCCTGCCAGGAATCGTCGGCAGAGCCGTCATCCACCAAAACAAATTCGTAAATGACGTTCTCAGCCTTTGCACGGTCACGGATGGCGAGAATATTTTCCTCAATGTGGGACCCTTCGTTATATACAGGGATTATGATAGAAACAAGCACAGACGGCACCGCCTTTACTTATAGATTACATACCGATATGCAAGGAAATTCCAGCAAACCACCGTTGCCATAACGATGAGCTTTGCAAGCATAGCATGCAAACCCGCCGCAACAAGACCGGACAGCAACAGCGATGTCACCGTCAGATTGATGACGAAGAGAATTCCGTACTTTACAAGCTGGGGCAGAAAATTCTCCCGGCTTTTAAAGGTCCAGAACTTATTTAGAAGAAAGCTCATCCAAAAAGTGACGGTATATACCGCCACGTGCGCATACGTCGGCAAAATACCAACCGGCACGGTGAGGAGCCAATAAAGAACAATCTCTACACAAGCCGCGGAGCCGCCGCTGATAAAATAGCGCAGCAGGCGGCCGAGACTTTCGCGGTTCAAAAATTTCTTCAGCATCACAGTGAAAACTTCATACCGTCGCGGGAGATGATCACCCGATCGCCGACAAGCGATTTCGCCGTTTCAAGGCTTTCTTCGTAGTGATCCAGCACGCGCCGTCCGTTATGGACAAAAACGAGTTTTCCGAAGTTATAGCCCTTTTCCAGGAAGAAATTGCATACCTTATCCACCTTGTGGTGTCCCGTTTCTACGAAGATCATATCTGCACCCTCGTAGACATCGCCGATCTCCGCATAATCCCGGATATCGCCGCAGCAGACGATTTTCTTGCCATCGGCGTGGATGACAAAGGAATAGGACTTCCAGTCACCCTCCGTTTTGGGAATCAGATGGCTGTTATGATGGGCGGTCACGACCATATTCTCATCGCGATAGATCTCACCGTCGACCACCGGAGCTGCATCAATGTTGAAATTGATTTTAAAGTCGCCTTCGGTGCAGCAAAGGGTCTCATAAATGCCGTGCCAGGAGCGCAGCTCGGAGACGCGCAGGGATACCGTCTTTCCTTCCATCCGTGCCATTCCCTCGTCCTTATAGACATAGGTTAGCTTGCGGATATTCCAAAAGAGATTCCCGAGGCCGCCGATATGGTCCATATGGGGATGGGTGATAAAGATCGCACGGGTAGCCAGCAGATCGACACCGTTTAAATGGGCAGAATAGGAGCAGTTCTCGCCGGCATCGATCCAGTAGACCGAGCCGTTGATCTCCATGCAGTAAGAGGTATGGCGTGCACCGGGCAGGGGCTCCGTGCCTGCACAGCAGCCATGAACGGTAAAGTTGATCATTTGTGTCTTGCACACTTAATCTTGTTGTTGTGGGTGCGTTCAAGAATCCAATCCAGTTCCTTATAGAGCCAGGGATCCGCAGGACCGTAATCCATAGGTGCGAGAGCCGCATCATTGGTCACAATTCCGCGCTTCTTGAGCATGTATTTGAGGAAAGCGCGATTATTCATGGTATACATCTCAAGATAGGGCCAAACCAGGGTGAAATAGAGGTCCACAGCGAGATCCTCATCGCCGGAGAGCCATGCATTGACCACCTCAGAGTGGAACTCGCAGGCCTCCGTACCGGTCATGAAGGCCTTGACGCCGAGACGGAGCATCTGGACCATATGCATGCCTGCGGCACCGCCGATAATGGGCACCTTACCCTCGGAGATCTCGGTGAGGGTGTGCATCTTCTCAAGCCAGTTGCTGCCGCCCTCCGCCTTGACGTAGCCGACGTTCTCGATCTCATTGAAAAGGCGAAGCATGAATTCCGGGGTATAGCATCCGGCAGATCCGCCGGTATCCTGCACGATGACAGGGATCTTGACTGCCTCACAGGTCTTCTTATAGTAATCAAAAAGCATGGGCTGGTCGCAATGGCCGTAGGTGGGAGAGCAGATCATAAGCATGTCCGCACCGTTGGCCTCGGCGATTTTTGCATTGCGAATGGTGTCCTTCAGGTTTGCGGCAGCGCAGCCAAAAAAGGTAGGCACGCGGCCAGCCACGCGATCAACAACCGTACGGATGATAAGCTCGCGATCCTCAAAAGGAACCTTGCCGTGCTCGGAAGCACCGGCGAGATGTCCGATGGCAACTGCACCGCAACCCATCAGATAATCCACAACACGGTTGGTGCTTTCGATGTCAATATTGCAGTTTTCGTCGATGGTCGTCGGCATGATGGGCATCATACCGCGGAATTCACGAAATTCCATAATTTTTTCTCCTGATTAACTCTTGGTGAAATATATCCATTACACAATCATAACGGCCTGCCCGGCGGGCAGGCCGCAACCGGATCAAACGTCGCCGATGATCCGTGCTCCATATAGGAAATGATTGCGGTAATAGCCGCTGGACATGGTGGTATACTGAACCTTCTTGCCGGGGGACGGCGCATGGATAAACATGCCGTCACCAACATAAAGGCCCACGTGACCTGCGCCCGCACCATTATTGGAGAAATAAACGAGATCTCCGGGCACGAGCTGCTTATAGGTAACCTTTGTTCCCGCCGTCCACTGCTTGGTACGGGGGAAATCGGTATAACCGAGATTGCGGAAGACATAGTAAATCAGGCCACCGCAATCAAAGCCCTTACGGGTGGTACCACCCCAAACATAGGGAACCCCAAGCTGGGCATGGGCAAGATCCAGGATCTTCTGGATCTCCTCGGCATAGGCATTATCCAGTGCCTTATAGGGAGAAGATCCGAACGTGACCGTCTCCGTAGTCGCCGGTGCGGAGGAAGAACCGGAGGATGCGGAAGGTGCCTTTGTGGGCGCTGCCGTGATCTTTCCGGAGGGTTCAACATACTCACCGTGCATATAACCGGTGGTATTGCCATACTTGACCTTATACCAACCGTTGGAAACGCCAAGCAGGGTAACACCGGTGCCTTCCGTCAGTTTTGCAAGCGATTTGCCCGCAATGGCCGCGCGGTCGCGCAGGTGCACCACAGATCCGGTAACCTTACCGTAACCGAGCTTACCCTCGCCTTCATCGGCGGAGGTGACGTAACCGGCACTCATATAACCGATGGTACCGGCAACATTAACCTTATACCAGCCATTCTCAAGGGCAAGAATGACCACTGCGCTTCCCTTGGAAAGGGAACCGAGTTTTTTTCCGTCCGTATTGGGCTTCGCACGGTAATAAACGCTCTTACCGGTAACCGTACCGATACGCAAGCCTTCTGTATAGGTCTCTTCCACAAAATCCGGCTGTTCAGCGCCGGTATCCTCTGCAGGGAGCGTAGGAACGGGTGTCACGGTAGGAACGGCGGGAGCCGCCGTCGGCGCAGCTGAAGGTGCCTCGGTCGGTACCGGGGTAGGCTCCGGCGTGGGTTCCGGCTTCTGTGCATCATTGGAAATGACGGCGGAATTCAAACTTCCGTCGCCGGTGGTGAGCAGCGCCTCAACATCGTCCGCAAGGCTCGGCATCTCCATGGGGCTTGCATAGTTCAGGACCTCTGCGTTAATGATAACGGAACCGGGCTCATCCAGCACAGGAAGACAAACAACGTCATCTGCACCGAGATCCCACATCGACATAGTAGCCGCGGTAGCAGAAACCGCGAGAATGACTGCCGCAGAAACCAGTCGGCGGGTCCTTCTTCTCAAACTCATAAAATCATAACCTCAAATTCTTTCGGATCGGTGGCGGCAAACCAAAGGACTTGTCCTCTTTTGCCGCGCCTGGTCTGTACGGCGTATTTGGGGCCACACGCCGCCTTAAGTTACTTTGCGGAATTGTAACGGTTAAGCCAGATGGTGGCGATATCCATAGCCTCGTACAGGCCGGACTTCTCGCTGGACTTGACAATACGGTCCTTGGGGCGCATCGTCTCGTCGGTATGCTGGATGGTTACGATGATCTTAGTGGGGATCTGCACCCCATTTTCTTCCTTGGACGCCATGATCTGCAGCATGGAGATATACTTATCCGAAATACTGCCGTAGTAGATCACATTATCCTTGCGAAGCAGAGGGCGGCCTTTGTAGGTCAGGGCACCTGCGATGTTCATTTCTTTATCAGCCATGTCTATGTACTCCAATCTCTTATAAAAGGGCGGGATAAACCAGTTTTCTCTATTTTACCATCTGCTGCAGGTTATGTCAACCTTTTGCAGCAAAAGGATTTCCGACAAAAAAAGCGGGAGGTCATCCCTCCCGCTCTGTCACATCGGTTAAACCGGTGCTCCGTTACTGTCTTTCGTATTTTTTGCATCCGTTTTCCGGCCGGAAAGTTCCTCTGCCACGTTTCGCACTGCGCGAACGACCGCATCTGCACAAAGTTCGATTCCATCCTGTGAAAGATGAATATTGTCCTCACAGATATACCGATCGATGTCCGCAGATACCAGCGAGCAGAGGTCGTTAATGATCACGCCTTTTTTACGAAGCATGGAAACCACCGCATCGTTATAAGCATAGATCATTTCATTTTTGTTATATTTATTTTGAGCCGTTACCGGGGTCGTAGTCGCAAAAATAACCGTTTCATAACGTGCGAGAAGAATATCCGCTACTCTTTCCATCTGTTTGAGGTATTCCTCCAACGGAGTAAACGGACCGTCATCAAAGAGCTCACATATGTCCCACAAACCGTTATTCCAGTGTACGATGCTGCTGCCGGTCATCTTTCCCTTCCAGTCAAAAAGCCCGCGCAGGGTATACTGCGCAAACCGACAGTTATCCTCCGGCTGCCAGACCTCAAATTCGTCGGAAAGACGTTCCGCCACAACCGGTCCATATCCGATGAGACGGATTGAATCACCAAGAAGGGTTACTTTAATCATTTTATCATTCTCCTTTCGAAAAAAGAACGGCAGAATACTCTCTGCCGTTCGGTTTTTCAGATATTCAAATAGGACTTAACCAGCTCCGAGAGAAGCTCATAGCGGTCAACACGGCGAATCAGCGCACGCGCATTTTTATGATTGGTGATATAACCGGGATCCTCAGACAGTATATAACCGACGATCTGGATAATGGGATTGTAGCCCTTCTCCAGCAGCGCAGAATAAACCTCCTGCAGGATCGGACGAATTTCTTTCGCGCGTTCCTCGTCAATGCTGAATTTCATGGTATCGGAGTTCATAGAAATCCTCCCTTACGAATCTGTTACTCGTCTATCATATAACAAAAACAACTTGATTGCAAGAGCTTTTCGGAAAAAGTTTTAATATCTACAGACTTACTGCCACAACTCTTTCTCACCGTCCGCCTTAAGCTGCTCCTCTTCGGCATTGCGTGCACGTTTTTTTGCCATACGGTCATACATATAGTCCTTCCAGAGGAATCCGGTATGCACCATCGAAAAAAGCCAGCCGACCAGCACCGCGTTGAAAATCGCGTCACTTGTGAAGGCATTTACGTTTTCATTGCCAAAATTGACATAGGAAAAAACAAGTCCGACAACGGCAGGGGTTGTATACAGGATAGCAAAAAGATAGAGATACCAGCGTTTGAGCACATAGGCAAGATAGGCAAATGTCACCCAGGCTGTAATGCCGAAGGGGATCAGAAACAGGATCGGCCAGCGCTGCGCCATTTTCCATCCTGCGGAAAATTCCGGGGTGAAACCGAGATCACGTTTTGCCATAACAGGCTCCTTTCCGGTCGCAAGGTACAAAAACAAAAAAGCGGAGCCAAAAAGCTCCGCTTGGAGCGGATGACGAGGCTCGAACTCGCTACCTCCACCTTGGCAAGGTGGCGCTCTACCAGATGAGCTACATCCGCATGTCAACGACGAATATTATAGCAAACCGAGCACTGTTTGTCAACCCTCTTTTCTATTTATTTTTTCTGTTTTTTTCCTTGACACCGGATAAAAAATGGGCTATCATCAACACATACATTTATGTATGATTTTTATAATATCCGGAGGGCTTTTATTATGGGCAAATTCAATGTTGGACTTCAGCTTTTCTCCATTCGTGACGAGATGGAGGCAGATCCCCGCGGAACGCTAAAGCAGGTACGCGAGATGGGGTATGACTGTGTAGAAAGTGCCGGCTATTGCGGTCTTTCTCCCGAGGATTTCCGCGCTGCCGTGGAAGAGGCCGGCCTGAAGCTCGTCTCCACCCACACCATGCTCCCTCCCACCCTGGACGGAATTCCTGCCATTGTTGCAGAGCAGAAGACCCTCGGTGTCTCCTACATGGCCATCCCCTGGATGAACAAGGACCGCACCCCCGGCGAGGCAAATTACGAATCCACCCGTGAAATGATCGCCGCCATCTGCGAGGCCTTCCACGGTACCGGTCTTCAGCTTCTCTATCACAACCATGACTTTGAATTCGATTTCCTCGGCGGC
>JAFYLV010000145.1 GCA_017556885.1 Clostridia bacterium
AAAAAAGCCGGCCGACGGGTCATTCTGCAGACCCTGCCGCCCTTTGATTATAAGGATCAGATGAAAGCCGATTGGCAGGAGATCAACCGTTATATCATGGAAGAACTTTCTGCAGAGGTGGATGCAGTTTTTGACAATGTGCCTCTGCTTTGCAAGAGCCCGGAGGAACCGGAGCGCCCCGGATACGGCGGACATCCCAATGCTGAGGGATGCAAAAAGTGGGCAGAGGCGCTGATGAAGGCCGTCTTGCCGCTCTTCCCGCATTTTCCCGCGTAAGCGTCATGCATCTCATTCTCTGCCTTGACGGGCATGACGGTATGGCCTTCAACGGCCGCAGACAAAGCCGGGATAAAGTACAACGGGAGAAAATGCTTGAAACCGTCGGCGAGGAAAAACTCTTCCTGCGTCCGGCCACCGCGGTAATCTTTGATGAGCTTCCGCCAAATGCTGAGATCACGGAAGCGAAGGACTTTCCCGCCGGTACATATTTCTTTGCCGAACGGGCGGCGGATCTGCCCAATCCGTCATCGGTGGAGCGCCTGGTCATTTACCGTTGGGGAAGAGACTATCCGGCGGATGAACACGTGTCCTTGCCGGCGTATACCGCCGGCAAACGGTTGATTTCAAATTGCGAGTTTGCCGGTTCCTCCCATCTGAAAATGACCGAGGAGGTCTATGAATGAAAAAACTTCGGCTCATAAGCCTGTTTTTGGCAGCGTGTTTCCTGCTGTCCGGTTGTTTGCTGCCAACAGAGCCAATGGAGAGCTCAATATTGTCCCCTGTAGACCCGAATTATATCGAGTCTGTGCATGCGGCACCGGATTATTCGGGCGCGCCGTATATCGCCATTCGAGGCAACGTTCCGGATTTTTCGGAAGAAGAAAGCCTGCCGGAAGGATATGAATATTATGCACCGTTGGATCTCCTCGGCCGCTGCGGTGTGACAGAAGCTCTGGTAGGACCGGAAACGCTTCCTACGGAGGAGCGCGGAAATATCGGACAGGTCAAGCCATCCGGTTGGGTGATGGCAAAGTACGATTTTGTCGACGGAAAGTATCTCTATAACCGCTGCCATCTCATCGGATATCAGCTGACCGGTGAGAACGCAAATGTTTCAAACCTCATCACGGGTACCCGCTATATGAATGTGGACGGAATGCTTCCGTTTGAAAACATGGTGGCCGACTTCGTGCATGAAACGGGAAACCATGTACGCTACCGCGTGACGCCGATCTTCTCCGGAACGGAGCTTGTGGCCCGCGGTGTGCAGATGGAGGCGATGTCAGTAGAGGACGGTGGCGATGCCATCTGCTTCAACGTTTACGTCTACAACGTGCAGCCTGGCGTAACGATCGATTATGCCACGGGCAGCAGCACCCTCGCACCGACCCCGACACCGGAACCGGGATCGGCATCGGGATCGCTCTCTTCCATGCACTATGTGCTCAATACGTCCTCTAAAAAATTCCACCTGCCGACCTGTTCCGGGGCTTCCTCGATTAAGGCGGAAAACCGGGAAACGTATCAAGGCACGCGCGCGGAACTTATCACCATGGGATATTCCCCCTGCGGTACCTGTAAACCCTGAATATGCCAAAACAGATGCCCTCTACTGCCCGGTAGAGGGCTCTATTTTGTATTAGAGTAAAAATAGGCAGGGAATACCTGTCAATACCGTTCCCGACAGGGTATACTACTATGCAAGAAATACGAACCGGAAAAGAGATGCACTACATGCAGAGAACACCCCTGGCAGCCAGAAGTCTTCCCGCATACCGTCGCGGAGAAGAAAAGATGAACACGGTCACGCACATTGTTGGCGGCGGTTTCGGAATTGCAGCTCTCGTTGTTTGCGTGCTTGTTGCCGCACTGCGCGGAAACGTGTGGGGTATCATCGGCGGGACGATATATGGGATCTCCCTTGTGACCCTGTATACCATGTCCAGCGTCTATCACGGCCTTCGTCCGGGTATGGGTAAAAAGGTCATGCAGGTCATGGATCACTGCACCATCTATTTTCTCATCGCCGGTACCTATACACCCATCCTGTTCTGCCCGATAAGGCGTGAGAACCCCGGCTGGGCATGGACAATATTTGGGCTTGTATGGGGCTGCGCCGCCCTCGGTACGGTATTCACCGCGATCGATCTGAAGAAATACGCGGTACTTTCCATGTGCTGCTATCTGGGAATGGGCTGGTGTATCCTCCTTGCAGGAAAGATCGCTCTGGCAGCACTCCGACCGGAAGCCTTTTTGTGGCTGCTTATCGGCGGGGTTTCCTATACCGTCGGCGCGGTGTTTTACGGCCTTGGTCGGCGGATCCCCTATGCCCACGCCGTGTTTCATATTTTTGTTCTCATTGGAAGCGTCACGCAGTTTGTGGCTGTGGCGGGATACGTTCTGTAGGTATGTGATAAGGAGATCAATATGTATTCTGTAAAAATCGTTGCGGATTCCTCTTCGGATATGCTCACCTTCGACGGAGTTGACTTTGCCTCCGTTCCGTTAAAGATCATTACGACGGAACGGGAATATGTAGACGATGCAGCCTTGGATGTCGAGGGAATGATACAGGATTTAAGTGAATATAAGGGAAAGTCCTCCACGGCCTGTCCGTCTCCGGCGGATTGGCTGGCTGCCTTTGGCGATGCGGAGCGGGTGTTTTGCATTGCCATTACAAGTTCCTTGTCCGGCAGCTGCAACGCCGCCGAGATAGCAAGGCAGGATTACGAGGCGCTGCATCCCAATCGCCGTGTCGTTGTGATCGACTCTCTGTCGGCCGGACCGGAACTTCGGTTGATTGCGGAGAAAATTGCGGAAATGGTGACTGCGGGTTGTGAATTTGAGGAGATCTGCGAAAAAATTGAAGAATACAGACAACATACCGGACTGGTATTTATGCTGGAGTCGCTGAAAAATCTCGCAAACAACGGCCGCGTCAGTCCCCTGGTTGCCAAAGCGGCGGGACTGCTTGGGCTGCGGTTGGTGGGCAAGGCCAGCGAGCAGGGAACACTGGAACCGCTGGAAAAATGCAGAGGCGAGCGCAAGGCGCTGGCGACCATCCGCCGTATTCTGCAGGAGCTGGGCGTGCGTGGGGGTAAGATCCACATCTGTCACGCCGGCAATCTCCCTGCAGCACAAGCCTTGAAGTCATTGCTTGAAGAGGTCTGGAAAGAGACGGATATCCGTATTTCCGAGTGCAGAGGTCTGTGCAGCTTCTATGCGGAAAAGGGCGGTATGCTCATTGGATTTGAGAAAAACTGCGGTTAAGGCAAATTGAGCGCAGGCATAGATATCAAAATATGAGAAAGCAAAACATCCCCCGGATGCACGGCATCCGGGGGATGTTATACGTAGGATCTGTTGGGGTCAAAAACAATTCTCTTGAAACCATTTCGCAGAGTCAAGAATGGCGGATGCGTAATCGCGTATGCCAAAAAACTCAGCGGTTATGAAGCCTTCGTAGTCAATACTGTGCAGGTCCGCAATGACACCGCGCGTATCCACATCACCAAGGCCGAAGGGGGCGGCATAACGGGGTTGACCGGAGATGCTCGGATTCCCGTTTTCGGTAAAAATGGGGGTTGCAGTCACATCCTTGCCGTGAACGTGCCGGATCTTTGACTGAATGGAGCAGAAAGCCGCATGCAGATCTTCGGATCCGTAAAAGTTACCGGTATCGTAGGTGTAATAAAGCTCCGGGATTTGCACGCCGAAGTAAAGCATGCCGCTGGATGAATTGATAGGACTGCGGGGATCGTCAAAATCTTCGATGGTGACACAGATTCCGCCCTTGGCAGCATAGTCAACCATATGTGCGAGACCGACAGTGATGTTTTCACGTACCTGCGCATCGGAAATGTCGGGGACGTAGAGCCCCGGCAACGGCATGACAAGGCGGCTGCCGGCGGACGCCGCAGCATCAACCAAACGAAAGCCGGCATCGGATTTTGGATCGGTCGCGAAAGGGCAGTGGCCGTAGACGGAAGAGATCGTCATACCGCTGGCGTTAAGCCGGGCTGGAATATCCGGGTCGTTTATAAGCTAGGCAACATCAAACTCTGCTGCTGCTACGCCGTGTTTATGAAACTGGGAAAGTGCCTTGTCGACGGTGAGCGCATTGTCGGCGGCAGCCCGGAGAATGTGTTGATAGAAAACGGAAAAAAGCATTAGAATCCCCCCCTGTAT
>JAFYLV010000020.1 GCA_017556885.1 Clostridia bacterium
CTCGGGTGTAGGCTCCGGGGTAGTCTCCGGAGTGGTCTCCGGGGTAGGTTCCGGCGTAGGCTCGGGTGTGGGCTCCGGGGTAGGCTCAACCTCGATCTCGGTATATGCATTGGTGAAAACAACTGCCAGATCGCCGGAAAGCTCAAAGTTCTCGCTTCGGCCACCGTCCGTGTTCTTTCCGTCGGCACCGACGATCGCAGAGGTTACCAGGGTATAACCCTCGATGGCGGGAGTTCCTTCTTCAACTACGAAGTAGGTCTTTCCCTCTTCCAAAGCCGTGGTTCCGATGGCGGTGCTTCCGCCGGCAGGAACGGTAACATGGATGGTATCGATACGGGCATTTCCTTCAAAGATGCCAAAGGTAAAGCTCTTGGCCTGCGCAAGCCGGATGCCGCTGACGTTCTTCTGTACGGTCAGGGTGTACTTTTCGGGCTCCTGAACCTCAGGCTCCTCGGGATCAGGGTCGGGGTTGGGTTCGGTAGTCTCCGTCTTTTCAACGGCGCCAAGCTTGAAGTCCATACCGGCGTAAACGAACTCACCGTTTTTCCAGGCGTTGTAATCGCGGCTCTGAAGCAGGGTCTCGCAAATGTTGTCAGAGCTCCAGAAGTTCACGGTACGGGAGAAGGTCATGGGGATAACCACATTCTGTCCGTTGACCTTAAAGTTAACATCCTTATCGAGCGTGATGGTGTAATAAACCGGCTTGTCGGAAGTACCGACGGGGAATGTTCCGTTAAAGCGGCGCTGACCGGCATCGTAAATGGTGGTTCCGGTGATGTTGAAGTCGGTGTAGGCAGCACCGTCATACGTTGCGGTAACGGAAAGTCTGCCGGACTCGTAGTCCTGCTTGGTAAGTTCGACGTTGCTGGTGTAGGTATCACCATTCAGGATATACTTTGCACTGAGGGCAATGTGGATATCCAGATGGATGGCGCTGTCGGAATTCTTGACAAGCTCCCACTTCGCCATGGACGGGGTCTTGATCTCGCACCTATTGCTCTCATGGCTATGTTCATCTTTTCTGCAGTAAAGTCCGCAGAGGAAGCCGTGGGTATGCTCGGATTTTCCGCAAGCATATTCCGCGTCGGTCATTCCAACAAACTCCCACTTGGTCAAGGCAGGAATGTCTCCCTCCGGAAGGGTTTCCCGGTTCGCAGTATAGGCAATGCTGCCTACGCTTGCGGGAGCTGCCATTGCCGTGAGGTTGAACATGCTGATCAGCATGGCCACTACCGTCACAAATGCAAATACTCTGCTTATCTTTTTAGCCATTTTTCGTTCTCCTCTCAAAGGTCCGGAGATCGAACATCGGCGGCCGGGCCGGCATGGCACATTGTGCTTTAGCCCCCTATGCTTTGCGTCCCGCCCTTTCGGACGGTTTGCCTTGAATTCTTGATTTCCTATTTTGCAACATAATTATATCTGTCACCGGTTACACGGCGGTTACATTTCCCGACTTTAACAGAAAATATGTGCAAAAAAAGAAACCGACGCGACCCGAAGGGTCACGCCGGTTGAAGTGTTACTTGCAAAGGAAGGGAAGTCGGGTCTCATCAAGTCCATCCGCGCAGAAGATCGGCGCGGGAACGTCCCTTCCATCCACAGTTGCATACTTGATGTCCTCGGATACCGTTGCCCAGCAAGCCCGGAAGGCACAACCGGGGCGGGCTGCATCCACATAGCGCTCGCGGGAGTTGGTATCGAGAAGAGAGGCACGGTCACGCATCTCCCAGGATGCAAGCAGAGCCCGCATCTCCGCGAGTCCGCCGATTTCATCCGAAGAACGGACCTCTGCGATAAAGCCGTTGCGGATACCGACCGCTTCATTCATTGACAGGGATACCGGCGCACCCCGGTGGTTAACGAAAAGGAACGAAAGGAATCTTGCATCCCGCTCCACCACAAGCCCGACACCCTCGCCTGCGCAGTCGACCGCCAGGGGACGGAAACCCATCCACACATTGCCGTCCCGCAGAACAATATCCGAAAGCGCGCCGCGGTAGAGAACTCCCTCACCGTTGGTATCGATGCGTTCCCCACCGATGTAGACCGCTTCGGGATCGTTGTATATAACGGGCAGCTGGATGGCCAGCGCCATAAGGGTCACGTCTTTGTCCGCCCAATGCTTGGGCTTATAGAGCACAAGCGCGGAATTTTCCTTCTGCAGGCAAATCTTGCGGCCAACGTCGTAAATATAATGCTCGTCCAGCCGGGCAGCGGAACCGTTCTTCTCAACAAGATACTTGGTAAACACCGTTCCGATATCTGCCTGCCGGGTAACCTGCGGCTTTTTCCGGTAGGTGATCTGGAAGGCATTGGTCTGACAACCTGCAGAAAAATCCCGCAGGGCACTGCCAAGGGTATAATCGGGCTGCATATACGTTGTTATGGGATAATTTCCGCCGGGGAATACAAAATCGGGGTAATTTGCATTTGTATCACTGCGGCAGCGGCACTCTGTGGTTCCGGTGACGGTGAAGGGGAACCTGCGTTCCCGCAGCGCATCCACCAGATACTCCGGCAGATGGTAATTTCCGGAGATCTGCCAGACGGAGTTGGACTGCAGGTGGAAATTGGAGTTATGCATGATCTCACCCGCTTCGCCGGAAAGGGAGGTCATTGCCGTATTCATCACGTTCACAGGGACAAACGCATCGCCAAGAGCGACCCAAAGCACATTTCGCGCCGCGTGCTCGTGTCCCGCGCAGTCCACAGTGTAGGTGCGGCTATGAGGGCCGGAAAGCACAGAAATACCGGGATGGTAATGCAGAATGAGATCTGCCCAGATGCGGGCCTCGCAGTCCAGCGCAAGGCTGCGCATCTCTTCATCCGCACAAAGCTCCGCGATATCCGCCATGGCATGCAGCGAGATAGAGGTGTAGGTAGGACTGTTATATTCGCTGATAAATCCGCGGCGGGTAAGCATGTCGCGAAGCTCATAAAGCATCGCCTTACCCTTTGCAAAGGCCGCCGCATCGCCCACAAGGGATCCGCCAACCAAGGCACAGAAGCAATCCATGGACGGGAAATTATCGTTGATGCCGGTATAGTTTACATCCGGCTGAAGCACCTTTTGCAGGATATCCCGAATACCCTGATAGATCATTTCAATGACCGTATCGGAGAGCTTTTCCCGGTGACGCAGAAGAATATTGATGGCCGCATGCATATCAAAGGAGCCGTGCACACCGACACCGATATATCCTTCGGAAGGATGCGCCATCCGTTCCATGATATGAACCGCACGCTTCGCCGCCTCTTCATTGTCAGAGCCAAGCAATGCGACCGCACCCCACAGGATCTCCCGGGAAGGGAGCATTACATCCGCAGGAGACCATATATCGGTCTGCTTCTCTCCAAGCCAGTTTCCCTTTTCATCAAAAAGGGGCAGGATAAGCTCCGCCCAGGTGTTCCACACCTGCTTTTGGCGGCGTAAGATACCTTCTCTGTCGTGATACATGATGAACTCTCCTTATCTGTAGGTCACAGTTTGGTATTCTGCCAGGCTGTTCCGGAAAAACGTTTGACGTAAAGAATACTGCGCAGGTACATATCCATGGTCATGGCGATCCATGCACCCGCAAGACCGAGCCGCACGATATAACAAAGCACATATGCCGCAACGGTACGGGTGATACCGATACAGACCATAGAAACAAACCCGACGTATTTGGCATCTCCCGCTCCGCGCAGAGATCCCGCAAAAATGGTGGCCGTCAGCTGTCCCGGGGACATAACGGCAAGAATACGTATGGCAAGCATACCAAAGGCGATGACATCCGCGCTCTCGGAAAACAGGGAGACGATGGGACGGGCACAGAAGGCAAATATGCTCACCAGCACCACAGCCACAAACAGGGAGATGCGCTGGCAGATATTGCCGTACATTTTGGCAAGATCGGGACGTTCCCGTCCAAGGCTCTGTCCCACCAGCGCCGAGGCCGCCACGCTCAAGCCCTCACCGAAGGTAAAGGAGATGGCGCAGACGTTCAATCCGATCTGGTGCGCGGCAAATTCTGCCTCACCCAGAGTCGCGACCATCTTCGCAAAGAGAAAGAAACCCACGCGGATACACAGCTGTTCCAGCATGGCGCTGCCGCCAACCTTGAAGACGGAGCTGACGGTACGTCCCTCAAAACGGAAGAAGTAGGTAAGCTTTGGATGCAGGAAATTCTTTTTCGGCAGGATGGAGGCAAGGCTCATACAGAACGCCGCAAGCACACCCAGCAGCGTTGCGAGAGCCGCACCTCGCACACCGAGGGCGGGAAAGCCGAAATTGCCGTGGATAAGCAAATAATTGAATGTGACGTTGACGATATTCGCCACAAGATTCGTCCGCAGGGTGATCTTGGTATTTCCGGCACCGCGCTGGGCGGCGTTGATACAGTTATAGACCGAAAGGAAGGGGATGGAGATCATGATAATGCGGAAATAGGCAACGGAATCGGCAATATAGCTCTCCTTTGCGCCGGCAAAGCGCAGGAAGGGTTCGGCAAAAACAGCTCCCGCCACCGCAATGAGGGTAGCGGTTACGATAATGATCGTCACCGACATGGAGAGGGCCTTGGCCGCGCCCTCGCGGTCATTCTGTCCGCGGCGGCGGGCGACAACCGCCGTGACACCCACGTTAAGGGCAAGAAATACGGCAAGCAGGATGAGCTTTGGCTGATTTGTGATGCCAACGGCGCTGATGGCAAGGTCACCAAGGCCGGAGACCATCAGCGTATCCACAAAGCCCACAAGTGCACCGAGGACCGACTCCATCACGGAGGGCCAGGCAAGGTTTAGGACCGTTCCGTACCCTTGTCGGGCAGTGGGGATATCTCCAAGCTTCTGATCCTCCGGCACCATGCAGGCGGGAGAGAATATTTTCTTAAGCAGATTCATTTGGGTTTTTTGACCTCATTTCGCGAATTGGGCAGCGCCCGGATGGCGCCTGCGGCGCAAAAGCCGGTGAGAACGCCGCAAAGCGTACCGGAGACGAGCAGCGCAGGCGCATAGGCAAACACGGCAAGGCTTTCCGTAACGGCGGCTGCACACACAAGTTGTGTGAGATTGTGCACAACGCCGCCCGCCGCGCTTACCCCCACGGGGGAAAGACGGGGCAGCCGGTAGAGAAGTGCCATACAAATCACCGCGCAGATCCCGCCGGCAAGACCGTAAAGCATGGAAGCCACCGAACCAAAAAGCAGATTTGCCAGCACCACCCGCAGTACGTTGACCGCGAGTGCTCCCGGAAGTCCGCTGCGGTACAGCAGCAGCAGCGCGACAACGTTGGCAAGTCCAAGCTTGATGCCAGGTATCCCCGGCGAAGGCAGATGATGTTCCACAAAGCTAAGCACCAATGCCAGCGCAAGCATTACGCCCAAAAACGCCGTGCGGCGAATGTTGATCTTTTCATTCATCCGCCGACACCTCCCGTCATTGCATCGGGGCCGTCCTCCGGCTTTCCGTCGATGCGCAGGACCAGACGGTTGGGAAGACAGACGATACTCTCCCCTGCCCGGGAGATTTTCCTTGCAGACAGGCAATCTCCACCGGGACAATCGGCCGCCTTCATGTACACAGCACCGTCGGAAATAACTACGGTATTACCGCCAACGGTAAGCTCCAAGTCCTGCGAGAGCGGGTATGTACCTACCGCTCCGCCATCGGAGATGACCGTAAGGCTCGCTCCGGGCGTCGCAGGCAGAAACAGAAGCAGAAGTCCAAGCACGAGCGCCGCAACTATAATGATCAGATCGCCCCGTTTCATGCGCTCTCCTCCTTCCCGGTGCACTTGCACAAAGCCGGCTTGTTTAGTATAATAAGAATCGAACTTTAAGAATTCACGGAGGCTTTCGGTTCCGGAATGAAGCAGACCGTCCGTATTTTTGGCCTTATGGCCGCCCTTTCCCTTCTCTGTGCCGCCCTTTGCGGCTGCGGAGATAACACGCGCACCATCACGGGTTTCGGCCTCAATACCGTTGTGTCCGTCACCGTCTTTGACGGCGACGAGGCTTCTCTTTCCGATGCGCTCGTGCTGCTCGGCGAACTGGAGCGCAGGCTTTCCCGCACGGTGGACGCAAGCGAGATCGCCCGCGCAAACCGCGCCGGCGGTGCGCCGACAGCGATTTCCGACGATACCGCCGAGCTGCTCCGCCTGGCGCTCTCCTTCTCGGAGCTCTCGGGCGGAAAGTTTGACATCACCGTCTGTCCCGCCTCTTCCCTATGGGATTTCGGCGCGGCAGAGCCCGCAATTCCTTCCTCCGGTGCCCTTTCGGAAGCCGTTTCCCGCATCGGATACGAAATGGTGTCCCTTTCCGGGAATACCCTCACCCTTTCCGGCGGGGCGGAGCTGGATCTCGGCGGCATCGCCAAGGGGTACATCGCCGACCGCATAGCGGAACAACTCAAAGCCGCCGAAAAAGAGCGCGCGATCGTCAATCTCGGCGGAAACGTGGTTGTTTTCGGCGGAAAAGCGGACGGAACCCCCTTCACTGTCGGCATCCAGAAGCCTTTCGGCGCCTCCGGTGAGACGGCGCTGACGCTCTGTCTTACCGACGGAGCCGTCGCTACCTCCGGCACCTACGAGCGCTGCTTTACCCGGGACGGCATTCTTTATCACCACATTCTCGATCCGGAAACGGGAATGCCGGCAAGCACCGGTCTTTCCTCCGTCACGGTCATCACCGGCTCCTCTGCGGAGGCTGATGCGCTTTCTACCGTCTGCTTTCTTTTGGGCGAGACGGAGGGCATGGCGCTCATTGAAGAGCGCACAGATACCGAAGCGGTCTTCATTCGGGAGGACGGAAGCGTTCTCCTCTCCTCGGGACTTTCCCGTGGAGACGGATTTGTGACCGTACAGTAAAATCGAACGAATCACAGGCCGGCGGTCGGGATATTTCCCGGCTGCCGGCCTGATTTTTCTTTATTTTTCGATTCCGAATATCTCCAGAACGAAGTCATAGATAACGTCGTCGGAGGCCTTTGCAGCCGGAGAGACCTCGGTGCTTCCGGGGATCTCCCAGCAGTGGCCGGTGCCCTCAAGGGGAAGGCGGCGGAAGTCGTAGCCCTTATCCTTGCCAATGCGGCAGATATCCGCTGCCATGCCCGGCGGAACAATCTGGTCCTCCTCAGGCTGTACGCAGAGGATATGCACCTTCTCCGCCTCACCCCGCTCCACGTAGCGGATCGGCTCGGCCTCGGCAACCACCTCAGCATCCTCCCACTTCTCGCCTACGAGTGCACGGACACAGTCGAGAACGCCCTTGTTGAATTTCGGCTTCTCATAGGCGGCAAACTGCATGCTGGCAGGACCGGCAAGGGAGACTGCTCCGAGCGTGCGGCACTCGGTCTCCTTATCCGACCAGTTGTCGCGGAACTTATCCCCCGTCAGAGAGACGAGCAGAGAAAGATGGCCGCCGGCGGAATGGCCGGAGAGCATGATCTTATCGGGATTGATGCCGTATTCGGCAGCATGTTTGCGGAAGAAACGAACCGCATCCGCCGCATCTGCTGCCGGAGTGGGCATATGACCGCCGTAGGCCTGATGGCGATAGCCTGCAGAAGCAAAGGCAACGCCCTTCTCCATCAGCATATCGCGCCAGTGGCGGGCAACACCCCATCCGTTCTTATCGCCGAACATCCAGCCGCCGCCGTGATAGAAGATGACAAGGGGGCTTCCGCCCTCAGGCACCTTCTCCGTCTCCGGCGTCCAAAGCTCGCAAAGCACGGCAACACTGCCGCAGTATTTAAAGGGAAGATTTTCGTAATGCATATCTTTTCTCCTTGTGCTGAATTCCGCTTTTTTATTCCGTCATTCCCAGCATTTCCAACACGAAGCTGCAGATATCGTCATCCGCCGCAATCGCCGCCGGGGAGGTGGAACCGCCCTTTCCAGGGGTCTCGAGGCAGTGTCCGGTCTCCGGCAGAGGCAGGTGACGGGTGTCATAGCCGTGTTCTTTGCCCACACGGCAGAATTCCTCCGCCATACCGGGAGGCACGAGGCGGTCGGAGCTTCCGTGTATGCACAGCACGGGGATGTGATTTGCCTCGCCGGTCACCACATAATGCTGCGGCTCACCCTTCTCCATCACCGCGGGATCCTGCCAGTTCTTGCCAAGCAGGCATTCCAGATCCCCGGGGATCTCATCCGCCACAGGCATATCATAATCGTAAAAACGTAGGGTGGGCGTACCGGCAATGGAAATGGCACCAAGCACGCGGCACTCCGTTTCCTTGTCGGAATATTCATCACGGAAGCTTTCACCCATATAGCCGGTCAGCATAGAGATATGGCCTCCGGCGGAATGTCCGCAGAGCACAATGCGGTCTCCGTTAATGCCGAATTCGGCACCTCTCTTACGGAAGAACCGGACGGCATCCGCCGCATCGGCGGCGATCTGCTTCAATCCGCCGCCGTAACCGCCGTGACGGTATCCCATGGTGGCAAAGGCGATGCCTTTCTCCCGCAGCCGCTCCTTCCAGCGCCAGGTCACGGACCAGCCGCTTTTGTCGCCAAAACGCCAACCGCCGCCGTGGTAGAAAAGCACCAGCGGACAGCCTCCCTCAGGGATCTCATCCGGCCGCCAAAGGTCGCCGAGAACGGCAACGCTTCCGCAGTATTTAAACGGAAAATTTAAGAGTTCCATATTTTTCTCCTGTTATATTCCTTTTTACAGACCGAAAACTTCGGTAACAAATTCAACGATGGCCTTATCGGCTACGAAGGCCGAGGGCGACGGCTCGTTGCGTTTTCCATGGATATGCAAACCGTGATCGCCGTCCGGCAGCAGCAAGCTGCGGATATCATAGCCCATATCCGCACCTGCGCGGGCAAACTCCTCTGCCATACCCGGGGGGACGACCTCATCCTCCACGGACTGAATGCACAGCACGGGGATATGCGCTGCCTCGCCGCTCCGCACATAGGCGACAGGCTCGGCCTCGGCGCGCGCATCGGGATCCTGCCATTTGTCACCCAGAAGTCCGCGCACACAGTTGTTCATCTCCGGATTGAATTTCGGCTTGTCATAGGCCGCAAAATTCAGGTTTGCAGGACCGGAGATCGCAAAGGAGGCACAGACGCGGCACTCGGTTTCCTTATCCGACCAATTATCGCGGAATTTATCCTGCGTCAGTCCCACCAGCATTGCGAGATGTCCGCCGGCGGAATGTCCGCAAAGCAGGATCTTTTCGGGATCAATGCCGTATTCCGCCGCATTTTTCCGGAAATAACGCACGGCATCCGCCGCATCGGCGGGAGGGGTCGGCATACCGCCGCCATAGGCGCGGTGCCGGTAACCGGCAGAGGCAAAGGCAACGCCGCGGGCGAGAAGTTCTTCTCTCCAGCGAACACAAATGGAAGAAAATGCTTTTTCTCCGTACACCCATCCGCCGGCATGGAAAAAGATGATCAGCGGACTTCCCCCTGCAGGGATCTTATCCGGCAGCCAAAGGTCGCAAAGCACGGCGACACTGCCGCAGTATTTAAAGGGGATATTCGGTAAAAATCTGCTCATTCACTTTTCTCCGCTGATTTGATGATGGGCTGAGGCTGTGCATTGTAGACCTTCGTTCCCGGCGGAACGGAATGGGTGAGCCACACGTTACCGCCGATGACGGAATCGCTGCCAACGTACGTGTCGCCGCCAAGAATGGTGGCTCCGGCATAGATGACCACGCGGTCACCGATGTCGGGATGGCGCTTGATGCCCTTAACGGGATTGCCGGCCTCATCGGTCTGGAAGCTTTTTGCGCCGAGGGTCACGCCCTGATAGAGCTTCACGTGGTCTCCGATGACACAGGTTTCACCGACGACGATACCCGTGCCGTGGTCAATGAAGAAGTACTCGCCGATGGTCGCGCCTGCGTGGATATCCACACCGGTCTTTTCGTGGGCGTACTCGGTCATGATACGGGGAATGAGGGGCACCTTCAGGCAATAGAGCTCGTGCGCCAGTCGATAAATGGAAATGGCGTAGAAGCCGGGGTAGCAGAGAAGGACTTCCTCGTGGCTTTTGGCGGCGGGGTCGCCTTCGTAGAGGGCTTCAATGTCCTTGAGAAGCTTTTCTTTGATCGTGGGAAGCTTCTCAAGGAAGGTGTTGGCAACGTCTTCGCCCATGGGCTCGATGCCGCAAAAGTCAGAGACCTTCTCCAAGAGGGTGACCAGCTGATTTTGAATTTTTCTTAAAAGACCGATACCGCCGAGACCTTCCTGAGTCACGGAGCGGCTCTTAAAATAACCGGGGAAGAGAAGGGACTGAAGGTCTTTGACCAGATCCACCACCTCGTTTCGGTTGGGAAGGAAAAACGAGCAATCGGATTTTCTCAAAACGCTTTCACGCTCGATGCGATCCAATTCTGCTTGGATTTTGTTCAGTTTCA
>JAFYLV010000146.1 GCA_017556885.1 Clostridia bacterium
ACGTCTCTGCAGATACCGGCACCAAAGTACTGGACCGTATCGCAACCGCCTTCCGGCGGGAGAATCCCAAATCACCGGCATATTTACGCACCTCGCTCTTACCTATGTCCCTGCCGGAATTTTAAAAAACCAAACGGCCCTGTCTGCAAGATACGCGTCAGGGCCGTATTTTCAAAGGAACTGTAATTTTATGCCAAATATCATCCGACTCACTGATCTTTCCTCTCCGGAGGCACAGGTTTTCTCCCGGCTGACCGAGGCCCAGCTCCGCAACGTGCTGGAGCCGGAAAAGGGTATCTTCATCGCTGAGAGCACCAAAGTCATCGGAACCGCGCTGGATTCCGGCTATGAGCCGCTTTCCATCCTGTGCGAAGAAAAGCACATCACCGGGCAGGCCGCCGACATCATTGCCCGCTGCGGCGACATTCCCGTATATACCGCTGACCGCGAGGTCCTGCAGCAGCTGACCGGCTTTTCCTTGACGCGCAGCGTGCTCTGCGCCTTCCGTCGGCCGCCGCTCCCCACCCCCGAAGATGTTCTCAGGAACACCCGACGCATCGCGGTGCTGGAGGGCGTGGTGGATTCCACAAACATCGGTGCTATTTTCCGTTCTGCCGCCGCCCTCGGAATGGACGGCGTACTGCTCTCCCCCACCTGCTGCGATGCCTACAATCGCCGGGCGGTGCGCGTCAGCATGGGCACCGTTTTTCAGGTACCCTGGACATATCTTCCCTGGCCGGAGGAGGGGCTTTCCATTCTCCGCCGCGCAGGCTTTTCCACCGCCGCCATGGCCCTGTCCGACGATTCCGTCTCCATCGATGACGAAGCCCTGCACAGTGAAGAACGTCTCGCTATCGTTCTCGGCACTGAGGGCGACGGTCTTGCCGCCGACACCGTCGCGCGCTGCGACCGCACGGTGCGCATTCCCATGCAGCACGGCGTGGATTCCCTCAACGTTGCCGCAGCGGGCGCCGTAGCCTTCTGGGAACTTCGGGCACGGAAAGGAAAATAAGTATGCGTAAATTCATTCTCTTCGATCTTGACGGGACTCTGACCGATCCCGCCGAAGGCATCACAAAATCCGTTGCCTATGCCCTTTCCGCCTACGGTATCGAGGTTTCCGATCGGAGCACCCTCAACTGTTTTATCGGTCCGCCCCTTGCGGAATCCTTCTCTGTCTATTTCGGTTTTTCCGAGACGGATGCAAAAGCCGCCGTCGATAAATACCGTGAATACTTCTCCGTCACCGGTCTTTTTGAAAACGAAGTCTATGACGGCATCCCGGAGATGCTCACCGCCCTGCGGAATGCGGGACACGTTCTCGCCGTCGCCACCTCCAAGCCCACCGTTTTCTCTGACCGCATTCTGGAACGGTTCGACCTTATGAAGTATTTTGATTATACCCTCGGAAGCGAGTTGGACGGCCGCCGCGTCAACAAGGCGGAGGTCATCACAGAAGTCATGGCCCATCTCGGTGCCTCGCCGGAGGATACGCTGATGATCGGCGATCGCAAACACGATATCCTCGGCGCAAAAAACTGCGGCATCCCCGCCGTCGGTGTGCTCTACGGTTACGGCGACGAAGCCGAACTCACCGCCGCCGGTGCCGCCGCCCTCGCCGTCCGCCCCACCGATATCCCGGAGCTCATCCGCGGACTTTAAACCGTTTTCTTCGCATCCAGATCCTCTTTAAAGGGAGTTATGCTTATGTACAGCGCAGTCCGGCTTCTGCATTTTTCCGACGGTCATCCGCTTTCGGCACAGTTTCCTGCAGATATGCAGCTTCCGCATATCCTGCAGGAAAAAACGATAGCGTATCTGCTCCGCCCCTGCACAAAAGAAGAACTTCTGCACCGGCAGGAGCTTTTTATTCTGCTGTGGGATGACCGCAATGCGCTGCTTCTTCGCGAGCTTCTGTCCGATCTTCACTCCCTGTCAATAACGCTGGATCTTCTCTCCGCTCCGGAAAGCGAATTTGAACGGCTTTATCAGCATTATCTTCTGTTGGGACAATATCTCGGTCTTTGTGAGCATTTGACATCCCTGTCTTTCCTCGGCGCTCCCTTTCTCCGCCTTGCACAGACGCTTTCCACGCCCGAGCAGCTTACATTCTGTGAGGCTGTCCGCTCGGCATACGACCGCGCAGACACTCTGTTTGCCGGTCTGCGGCAAGGCATCCTTTCCTTTTCCTCCTCCGCAACGCTCATGAAAAACCGGGATGCCGAGAGCCTCTGCGACACGCTCTGCAGGCAAATTTCATCCCTCGGCATATCTCTCCCCGCCCGTACCGATCTGCGGATCCGGGTCAACCGCACCCTATCCAATGCCATCACCGAGCAGTATCCCATGGAAATTGCCGAAATCACAGGGCTTCTTTCCGTCTATCCGCCGGAATTGCTCTCCACACCGCTTGAGCTGATCGATGACCTCAAATTTATTCTGGACATTTCCGCACTGATCCTGCGCGGCCGTGCTGCCGGATTGCCGGTCTGCATCCCCCAAATCAGCGACCACCCCCTTTTCCGTGCCGAGGCCGCTGCCGATCCTTCACTGCTTGCAAAGGAAGACGCTCAGATCGTTCCCAACGATATTCGACTGGAACCCGGCTCACCGTTTGCTTTCCTTGTGGGCGCAAACGGCGGCGGAAAAACCACATATCTTCGCACCATCGGCATCAATTTCCTGCTTTTCCGTGCGGGCTGCCCAATTTTTGCCCGTTCTGCCGAAATATACCCCTTCCCCTATGCCGCCGCACATTTCCCCACCGACGAACGCTTTTCCGGTGTCGGCAGACTGCAGGACGAGCATCTGCGGTTGAATTCTATCCTTGCCTCTGCAGCCGTCCCATCTCTTTTATTGTTGAACGAGACCTTCAGCGGCACCGATGCTGCCCGTGGCTTTCGGTATCTCTGTGACACCGCAGAGATGATCAAACCCACCGGTCATTTCGGCGTATGGGTAACCCATTTTCATGAGGTAACAGACCTCGGATTCCCCATACTGACGGCAGAGATCGATCCGCAGGACGAAAACCGCCGAACCTACCGCATCACCTCCGGCGGCAGCGGACATTCCTCCTTTGCGGCGGATATTCTGCGCAAATACCGCCTGGATCCCGAATCCCTGAAGAAGCGAGGTGTCCGGAATGTCCTGTAGTCTTTTATATCCCGAGGGGATCGCCCCTGCGGCCCCCATGGATCGTCGGATCCTCTACCACCTGTCTCTGGATCGCGCCTTTTCCTACATCTCTTCCGATGAAAAGCTGACCCGCCGCTTTTTCGATGTCCTTCTGCAGCCCTGCGGCAGAGAAACTGTCCTCTACCGCCAGGCCATCCTGCGGGATCTGCAGGCTGATCCGCAGATATTTGCGCGGCTTTCCTCCTTTGCAAAGGTATTGCGGGATATATCCGGGGATTTTCACCGTGCAAGCCGAGAAGTGAGCATGCTCCGCGCGGGCGGCGCGGCATCACTGTTTTCCGCACAGAACCTTCTGCAGATGCAGGCCAAGCATCTTGGGGATATCCTGCGCCTGCTGCGCAGCCTTGATGCCGATCTGAATAGCTGCCGCCTGCGCGCCGAAGGTCTCCTTGCGCTGCACAGGCACATTCAGGCCATCACCGATTCATCTGCCGCTTCTGCGCTGCTGCCCCTCTGCAGCCGGCTGGAGCTTTTCGAGTCCGCTGATTTGAAATGCCGCTACCGATTGGACAAAGCCGGTCGTATCGTTGCCTTTGAGGTGGTCGAGCTTGAAGAAGAAGCCGCCTTGCAAAAGCGACCTCACCGCATCCGTCGGAAAGTTACTCTTCCGGAAGGCATACCGTTGCAAATGACCGCCGCCGATGCGCCGAAATTTGATTCCATGAAGGCCTCCGCCTTGAAGGAGATCACACAGAACCTATCCGTTGCCTGCCGGGATCTGCTGGATCGCTTTGCTCATCTTGGCGATGAGCTGGCCTTCTACGCGGTGGCGCTTAAATACATTCGGGCCCTTGCGCAAAAGGGCTCCGCCTGCTCCTATCCCACCTTCGGAGACGGCGCACATCTGGAGTTCACCGACCTGCGGGATCTGTATCTGCTTATGACCGTTTCCGGCGCAGAGCATATTGTTCCCTCCTCTCTGCAGTTGAATGATAACCGCGGGGTACTCCTTTACGGCGACAACGGCAGCGGAAAAACTGTCTTTCTCCGCTCCGTTTCCACCATGCAGCTGCTGGGTCAGGCAGGACTTCCCGTCCCGGCGGAACGGGCACAGCTTTCCTGCGTTGCAGCCCTCGCCACACAGTTTTCGGAATCGGAAAAGGGCTTTCTGGAAGCAACCGCCGCCGGTCGCTTTGAGCAGGAGGTCCGTGAGCTTGCGACAATGGTCGATTCTCTCCCCGCCGGCTCTCTGGTCCTGCTCAACGAAACCTTCCAGAGCACCGCCTATACCGAGGGTGCCGAAGGACTGTCTCACCTGCTTCACTGGTTTTCCGACCACGGTATCCGATGGATTCTGGTGACCCACCTGCTGCAGCTGGATGAATATCTGAAAGATCTCCCCGTTGTGCGGCTGCACACCTCGGAAGGATACCGTATCAGCTGATGCAAGCACGATATCATCGGCGCGACAAACTGCGGGATCCCCGCCGTCGGCGTGCTCTACGGTTACGGCGACAAAGCCGAACTCACCGCCGCCAGTGCCGCCGCACTTGCCGCCCGCCCTGCCGACATTCCGGAACTAATTCGCAGTCTTTGACGGCAACATTTTATATAATCAAGGTAATCTTACATGAAAAAGCTTGACCAAAAGCTTCTCAACCGCCATCTTGAAGAAACCCTTTCCGCAAACTTTGCCGAAGGCAATGTCGGCGGCGCATCTCTGTACGTTTCGCAGGCCGGCGAGTGCCTCTATCATAAACACTTTGGCCTTACCGGGGTCACGGATGGCAATCCTATCGATGACCGCACGATTTACCGCATGGCCTCCATGACCAAACCGGTTTCCGCCGTTGCGGCCATGATCCTTGTGGATCGCGGACTTCTGCGGCTGGACGATTTTGTGGATAGCTATCTCCCCGAATATGCCGAAATGAACGTGGCAAGGCTTGAGGGTGAGGATGTCCGGATCGTTGGCACTGCCAAAAACCGACTCCGGATCCTTCACTTGCTGACCCATAGCTCCGGCATTGGCAGCGGTCCCCTCGGCACGGTGCAGAATCAGCATCTGCCCCAGGATGCCGTAGATACGCTTGACGATTCCGTGGCTTATTTTGCCAATGCACCGCTGGCCTTTGATCCCTACTCCGCGCAGGCCTACAGCGATTTTGCCGCCTTTGACGTGCTGACAAAAATTATTGAGCTTGTCAGCGGCGAGGATTATGAGACCTTTCTGAAAAAGAATCTTTTTCTGCCTCTCGGCATGAAGGATACCGGTTTCATTCCCTCGGAAGATCAATGGAACCGCATGATCGGCATGCACGACCGTGAAGACGGAAAAAGTATCTGCCGGACAATGCCCAAAGGATGTATTTTCACCCGTTTTCCCTGCACGCATTTTCTTGGCGGCGCGGGGCTTTTCTCCACCCTGCCGGATTACATCCGCTTTGCGGAAATGCTGCAAAACGGCGGCGCGTTAGACGGTAACCGGATACTTTCACAAGAAGCCGTGCACGCCATTGGAAGTCAGCAGGTCCCCGATTCTATCATGCGCGGATACGAGCGTTGGGGGCTTGCCGTGCGGGTCATCGTTGGTGAAAACTGGCTTCCCCGGGGAAGCTTTGGCTGGAGCGGTGCCTACGGAACGCATTTCTGGATTGATCCCGAAAACCGCATATCTGCCATTTATCTCCGCAACAGTCTTTACGATAGCCGTGGCTGCGGAAGCATCGGCTTTGCTTTCGAAAAAGACGTCTGTGCAAGCCTAATATAAGAGTTACATCTCAAAAATATCACGCCCCGGCCATAATGGCCGGGGCGTGTTCTGTTTTATTCTGTTTTTTCGCCACAGCCGCTGCAACAGCCGCAGTTATGACTGCAGGAGCCGCTGTCCGGGCAGCCGATGCATTTCTTACCGCTCTTTTTTGCCTTATAGATATAGAGGGCAGCAAGGGCTATGATCACGGCAACAACGGCGATTATGACGATATTTTCAAGGGCTACCAGCATTCGTTTGTTCCTTTACTTCGTACGGACGGGGCGAAGACACAGCCACGCTGCGATGGCGGCAAAGCACAACACCGCAATGAGACCGGGCAGGAAACCGGCACCGACCGTTCCGAGCGCAATGAGCGTACCGACCTGATAGACGAGATAGCCCACAGTAAATCCGACCGCAAGCTGCAGGGCAATGCCAGACCAGAGCCACTTTGCGCTCTTCATTTCAGAGCTCATGGCAGCAATAGCAGCAAAGCAGGGGGGCGAATAGAGATTGAACATCAGATAGGCCAGCGCCGCCGCTTTGGTGATAGCCATCACGCCCGCGACCTCCGCACCGGCACCCTCCATCAGGGTAAGCTGCTCGGCATCCACGAGGTTTTCAAGACCGACAAAGCACACCGCAAGGGTTCCGACAACATTTTCTTTTGCAATAAAGCCGGTGATCGCAGCAGCGGCAAGTTCCCAGGAAAGCACACCGACCAGAGGAACCAAAAGATAGGCAAAGGGACCGGCGACGGAGGCAAGGATCGACGTGTCCGCACTTTCCGCAGGCTGGAACTGCCAGTTGAAGGTCTGCATGATCTGCACGGCGGTATTGCATAACAGAATGACCGTGGCCGCCTTGACGATATACGCCCAGCCGCGGCTGCACATATCCTTACATGCCCGCCAGAGAGAGGGAAGCTTATATTCCGGCAGTTCAATGATAAAATAGGACTTGCGGGCGCGTCTGCCGGTGATGCGGTTGACCAGCAGCGCCGCAAAGAAAATGATAACGATACCGACAAAATACATCAGCGGGCCGACCCAGGTTGCATCGGCAAAGAAAGACCCGGCAAAAAGAGTGATGACCGGAAGCTTTGCGCCGCAGGGCATGAACGGTGCCAGCATAGCCGTCGCCCTGCGCTCGCGCTCGCCACGAATGGTGCGGCAGGCCATGACACCGGGAACGGCGCAGCCGGTACCCACCACGAAGGGGATGACGGATTTTCCGGAAAGGCCGACTTTTTTGAAAATCGGATCCAGCACCACGGATACGCGGGCCATATAGCCGCAGTCCTCCAACAGCGCAATAAGGAAATACAGCACCATGACCAGCGGCAGGAAG
>JAFYLV010000147.1 GCA_017556885.1 Clostridia bacterium
GAGACTCTACTAAGAACAGACATGGATTATGACACCGCAGAGTTATATGGACTCTTGATATCTCTGGCAAACATGCTACTTGTATCAGTAGTGATGATGGCTGTTCCGTTTATTTGCCGAATGGTAAACAAGAACAAACTTCCGAACAGGAAGGGTAAGCGGATATGTTTGTGGAACAGTATCATTCTATTTGTGTTGTCATGTATACTGTTAGCGTTTATTGAGACAGGCTTTATCGGTGGTATTGGTGCATTTATTTTCTATTTCATTAACAAATGGGTATTTGTCCATCAATATGAGATTGAAAAAGTGACGGGATATGATTCCAATAAAAGCATTCCCGAATCGCAAACAGAACAATGTCTATCTCCTGAAGACGAAAAACCTCAGACTCGGAGAAGTTTTGATATCTATGGGTCAGATGTTAGACTAGAGGATGATAACAGAACCACGCAACCTACTATTGCTACCAATAAGCCAGAAATAAAATACTGTTCTCATTGTGGGTCAACGATTGATCCTGCAACAAAGAAGTGTATAGGGTGTGAGAAACAGTATTTTAAGGGGATATCTATCAAGAGTGTCTTTATAACTTTGATGATGGTACTTTTGGCAACGTCTATTGTAGGAAATGTGCTATTGTCGCAGGAAAACAGAAATCTCACAGAATCCGCGGAAACTTTACAGAAGACAAAGACTATCCTTGAAAGTAAAGTTTCCGACTTGGAAAAAGAAAATGCACAATACAATGATTATTGGGTAGAAACTTTTGATAAAATGAACTTATTTGATTCGTGGATAGTGTTCATTGAAAATGATGGAACAAAGCTTTATCACAAATACGAGTGCAGCAAGTTTGTTGGTGAAGATTGCTGGGCGCATAATGTGGAGTATGCAGAGTACATTGGATACCGTCCTTGCTCGCGCTGCATCGACTGATGAAACCAAGAGGCCCCCTCCGCAAGGAAGGGTGCCTCTTTTCGTTTCTGTGAATGAATGGATCATAAGTCTAATCAACAAATAGCTTAAATGGAAGAAATTAAAAGGAATGAGTTCGGTATTATACCGAACTCATTCTCAAGCAAGTTAATGCAAAATTATATCCAAAATTTCAGGTTTACTACACCGTCCCTGTGCGTTTTTGTATGAAAATGTTCAGGACTGCAGCTTTTTAAGAGCGTAGAAGGCGCCTTTTTTCTCCATCAGTTCCTCGAAGGAGCCCATCTCCACGCAACGGCCGTCGGCGATGACGGCGATGCGGTCGGCATTGCGGATGGTGGAGAGCCGGTGGGCAACGATGAAGGTGGTACGGCCGCGGACGAGGTTTCCGATGGCCGTCTGGATCTTTTGCTCGGAAATGCTGTCCAGCGCGGAGGTGGCCTCATCCAGCACGATGATACGGGGGTTGCGGATGATGGCGCGGGCGATGGAGATGCGCTGGCGCTGACCGCCGGAAAGGTTGGCACCGTGCTCGCTGATCAGGGTATCCAGTCCGTCGGGCATATCGCGGATCATATCGGTGAGATTTGCGGCCTCCACGGCGGCGGCAAGCTCCTCTTCGGATACGTCAGGACGGCCGTAGGTGATATTTTCGCGGATGGTGCCGGAGAAAAGAACGGAAGTTTGCGGAACAACGGCAAGATGGCGGCGCAAGGCGTGCATGTCCAGATCGTTGACATCCTCGCCGTCCACCAGGACCCGGCCGGAGGTGGCCTTGTAGAAGCCAATGATGAGATTCAAAATGGTGGTTTTGCCTGCGCCGGAGCCGCCGACAAAGGCGATGGTCTCTCCGGGGGTAACGTGCAGGGAAAGATCCTTCAGAATATCCTTGCGGGAATCGTAGGCAAAGCCGACGTTCTCAAAGATGACCTCGCCACGCACCTCGGAAAGCTCTTTTTTGCCCTCGTTTTCCTCGACCTCGTCGGAAAGCAGAACGTCGCCGATGGAGGTGACGGATTCCAGTCCCTTGGAGATGGAGGGGAGGAGTGTGATCAGTGTCGTGACCTGGTTGACGATGGTGCCGAAATAGGTCTGATACAGAACCACATCACCGATGGTGATCTTACCGTTCAGGGCAAGAACGCCGGTGAAAATAAGGCAGAACAACTGGAAAAACTGGAAGGTGACCCAGTTCATGGAGCCGAAAAAGGACTGGATAAGATCCACACGGTAGCCGCTTTCGGCGACTTCTACCAGCTTTTTGCGCATGCGCCGCTCCTCCCAGCGCTCCAGCGCATGGGCGCGGGCAACGGGAACCAGCTCGACCATTTCCATGACCTGACCGGAGGCCTCTTCCATGGCAATGCGGAACTCGGCATTCCGTCTGCCGATCACCTTGCGGAAGGCGACGATAAGGATCGCGGCTACGGGAACGGTCAGAATAAAGAAGACGAAAACGATCCAGCTGCGGGACAGAGTAACGGAGAAGGAGACGATCAGGTTCAGAACGATGCTGACCACGCTTTCGAAAACCTGACGGGAAAGACCTTCGACCGCTTCAACGTCGCGCATGATCTTGGACTGCAGACGGCCGGACTGCATGCGGTTGTGGAAGGCAATGGAGAGCCGCTGCAGCTTGTGGACCAGGGCGGAGCGCAGTCCGGCCTCTACTGACCGGACGGAGCTGGAAATAAAGTGCGAATACAGGTGGTTAAAGGGAATGTTGGTGATACCGAGGAAGATCAGCAGCAAGGCATTCCAAAGAATGATACGGCCTGCGGCGGGATCGTTTTCGGTGATGGCATTGATAATATTGGAGGTGGCGATGGGCAGGACCCAAACGTAGGCATGCTTGATGATAAAACAGACGGTGGAACCGACCAGGCGCGACCAACAACTGCGGTAGAAGTGGGCAAGCATAATAAAAGGGCTGCCGCGCCAGCGGTAGAAAGCTTTGAGCAGAGCTTCCTCATCCAGTGGCTTTGCTGCGATGGGGGACGGTCTGTTTAGTTTCCTCTTCATCGGATATTTCTCCTTTGTAGGGCAAAACAGTTACTTTGCGTGGGGGCATTTGCCGCCGGAATGCGGGCAGACGCCACCGGCTGCGCCGGGGCAGGGGGCAGGATTTTCCTTTGCGGAGACCGAAAGGGAAATGCCGTCGAAAACACGGGAAAGCTCCGTGCCGCCGCAGTCGGGACAGGGGACAAGGCCCTTTTCCTTTTCCTCAATGGTGCAGCGGGTCTCAAATTCCTTGCCGCAGGCGGAGCAACGGAAGGTATAGAAGGGCATGAAAGGCCTCCTTATTTCAAACCGGAAAAGATCCGGTCGATGCGGTCAAGCTCGGTGGGGATATCCAGCTTCTGGGGGCAACGCTCGCTGCAGGCGCCGCAGCCGATACAGTCGGTGATGTTGAGCTCGCCCCGGGCCTTGGCGCGGCCGTAACGGGCGCGGGCGCCCTCGGTAAGTCCCCAGACGTGCATGCGGTTATACTCGATCATGGCGGCGAAGGGACGGATGCCGCGGGGGCAAACGTCGCAGTAGCGGCAGCCGGTGCAGTACAGATCGGCAAGCTTTGTGAGCTCGTCGCTCTCGCCCATAAGCTTGTTCCACTCATCGCCGCCGACGGTGTCGGCAAACTCGGCGAGGCGCACGTTTTCCTCAAGCTCGGCCATGGTCTGCATGCCGGAGAGGGCGCAGGAAACACTGGGATTTCCCCAGACAAACTTCAGCGCAAGCTCCGCGGGAGTCTTAGCGGGCAGAGAGAACTTTTTCAGGAATTCGGGGCCGCCGTTGGTGATGTTTCCGCCGCCCAAAGGCCCCATGACCACGACACCCATGCCGTTTTCGGCACAGTGAGCCATAGACTCCTCATTCTTGCGGTCCACCAGATTGTACTGGCAGAGCACGGAGGAGAAAAGACCGGTGTCGCACAGCGCCTTCATGCGGGGCGCGGCATCGTGGAAGGAGAAGGAGAGATGCTTGATGCGGCCGTCGGCAAGGGCGCGCTCTGCCCGGTCGACGAGACCGTAACCGAGGATCTTTTCCTCGTAGCAGGCATAATTGATGCCGTGAAAGTGGTAGAAATCGATGTGATCCGTGTCCAGCCGCTCCAGTGAGGCATCGAGGAAGCGGTCAAAATCATCGGTGCAGTGGACTTCCGGCATGGGCAGCTTGGTGGAGATGAGCACCTGATCACGGAAGGGCTTGAGGGCCCGGCCGACGGTGTACTGGCTGTCGTCGTTGCAGTAGCCCCAGGCGGTGTCAAAATAATTAACGCCAAGCTCCACGGCACGGCGGAGAAGAGGAATGGCAAGCTCGTCGTTGACGGTCTCGCGGCCGTCTTTTTCCATCATGGGAAGACGCATACATCCAAAGCCCAGCGCCGAGATGCGCTCACCGCTCTTCCCAAAATCCCTGTATTTCATGGTGACCTCCGGCAAGTGACGTTTTGTTTTGCCCATTATAACAGTTTTTTTTCTTGAGTACAAGCGGTTTTCTATATCCAAGAAAAGAGATCTGTGGTATACTATAAAATAGGTAAAAAACAGATCGGCTTTTCGGAGGATTTATGCAGGAAACACGGGAGATCAAACACAGCGCGCTGGAGTATGCTTACATCGGAGACTGCGTATATGAGCTGCGGGTCCGCACCTATCTTGCGGGACTGGGCAGCTTTAAGATCGGTGAGCTGCATACCCGGGCGGTGGCCTTTGTCAACGCACCGGCGCAGTATCGGGCGGCAAAGGCAATGCTGCCCTCCTTTACGGAGGAGGAGCGGGATATTTTTATGAAGGGCAGAAATGCCCATCCCCATCACTGTCCCCGCGGTGCGACCCATGAGGAGTATGCCTACGCAACGGCACTGGAGGCTCTTTTCGGGTACCTGTATCTCTCCGGACGGGAAGATCGGATCACCGAACTTTTTAACGGCTGCCTGACCTACCTGCTTGAAAATCCGACATAAATATGTTAAAATAATTTATTGCTAGAAAAAAGATGCTGAAGAGGTGTGTATATGAAGATCATCGGTACTAAAACCTGTGATATTGCTGTCGTCGGCGGCGGCGTTGCCGGTGCGGCGGCTGCTCTTGAGGCGGTCCGTTCCGGTAAGAAGGTCATCCTGGTGGAAAAAACCACCCAGCTTGGCGGCCTTGGTACGATCGGACTGATCAATTTCTTTGAACCGGTGGACAATGCCCGCGGTGTTCAGATCATGAAGGGCATGGTGGATGAGTTCCTTCGCCTTTGTGTGCGTCACGGCTATGATACCATCCCCGAAATGTGGCAGAACGGGGATCCCGGTCTGGATGAGACCAAGCGCCGTTTCCAGACCGGCTATTCCGCCGCGATTTTCTCTCTCGCCCTTTGCGACCTGCTGGCAGATGAGGGCGTTGAGATCATGTTCGACACCGTTATGACCGATGCGGATGCTACCGACGGACATATCGACAGCATTACCGTCTTTAACAAGTCCGGTCACAGCCTGATCAAGGCGAATATGTTTGTGGATGCCAGCGGCGATGCCGATCTTTTGGCCATGGCCGGCGTTCCCACCGTTACCGGCGGCAACTATGACTCTTACTTTGCACACGGCGTAACCCTTGAAAGCCTGCAGAATGCCATTAATGAAGGCAATATCGGTAAACGCGGCGCCAGCGGTTTTGCCGGCGGATGCGTAGGTCTTTACGGCACCGGTCATCCTGAGGATATGCCCCTGTGGGACGGCACCGACGGTGAGGACGTGTCCAGATATTTCATTAAGAATCAGCGTCAGCTCTTCAATCGCATCAAGGATCAGGACCGCATGACCCGCGACATCACCTGTCTGCCCATCATGCCCCAGTTCCGCACCACCCGCCGTATTGACGGAAACTACACCCTCACCACCGAGGATGCCTACAAGCATTTTGAGGACTCCGTCGGTACCGTTGTGGATTTCAACCATCGGTATTTCCTCTACGAGATGCCTTACGGAGTTCTGGTGCGCAACGGCTTTGACAATGTCATCGCCGCCGGCCGCATCACCAGCGGCTCCGGCTACGGTTGGGACATCCTGCGCGTGATCCCCCCGGCGATCCTCTCCGGTCACGCTGCCGGTGCAGCTACGGCGCAGGCCATCGACACCGAAAAGGCTATCACGGACATTGATATTTCCGTGCTGCAGGCCCGTCTTGCAAACGAGGGCGTTGCCATTCATTTTGATGAGGCCCTCGCTCCCGAGGACAGAACCCTGCTGGAGAAGTTCAAGCTGGGTCACTAAAAATCTGCAAAACTATAACTGAAAATAAATTTTTAAGGAGCATTTCCCATGTCCGGACATTCCAAATGGAACAACATCAAGCGCAAGAAAGAGGCAACCGACGCCAAGCGCGCCAAGGTATTTACCAAGATCGGTCGTGAGATCGCCGTCTGCGTCAAGGCCGGCGGTCCCGACCCCGTGTCCAACACCGCACTGCGTGACCTCATCGCCAAGGCAAAGAGCCTTAACGTGCCCAATGACAACATCATGCGCACCATCAACAAGTACTCTTCCGGCGGCGGTGAAGACTACGAGTCCATCACCTACGAAGGTTACGGCCCCGGCGGTGCCGCCGTTATCGTGGAGACCATGACCGATAACCGCAACCGTACCGCTTCCGATATGCGCCACTACTTTGACAAGTTTGGCGGAAACCTCGGCGCTTCCAACTGCGTTTCCTGGCAGTTTGACCGCAAGGGCGTTCTGCTGGTGGAGCGCGAGGATCAGGATGAGGATGAATTCATGATGATCGCCCTCGAGGCCGGCGCGGATGACTTCGCTGCCGAAGAGGAGAGCTTCGAGATCATCACCTCCGAGGAGAATTTTGAGACCGTGCGCGATGCGCTCGCCGCCCAGGGTATCGAGTTTGCCGATGCCTCTGTGCAGATGATCCCCCAGAACTACGTTTCTCTCAATGAAGATCAGCTCGTCAACATGCAGAAGCTGATCGACATGCTGGAAGACAATGATGACGTCCAGGAAATCTGGCACAACTGCGACAACCTGTAAATAATAAAAAATATTTTTGGAGGATAGGCAAATGATGGAGATCGATAAGGGCAGTTTCCCCCGCCCGGATTTTATCCGCACCGATTACCAGTCCCTCAACGGCGAATGGGAGTTTGATTTCGACGATAATGGCGCGCTGTCCAGAGCTTTTGACCGCGGCGGAGATCTGCAGCTGGAGAAGACCATCTGCGTTCCCTTCCCCTATCAGAGCCCGGCCAGTGGCATCCACGATGAGAGCATTCACGAGCTGATGTGGTACCGCCGCGAGTTCTTTGTCACCGCAGAGCATGCAGCAAAGACCGCTCTGCTCCATTTCGGCGCCGTGGATCACGATGCCGAAGTGTGGCTCAACGGCAACTTCCTTGGCCGTCACAGCGGCGGTTACACCCCCTTCCAGTTCAACGTGACTTCCTTCCTGCGCGAGGGTGCCAATGAGATCACCCTCCGTGTTGCCGACTCCTCCACCAAGGAGCAGGTGCGCGGCAAGCAGATCTGGGACGGCGTTCCCTCCGGCTGCCACTATGTGGCCATCAGCGGTATCTGGCAGGAAGTGTGGCTTGAGTACACCTCCGAGACCTACATCACCCGCGTGAAGTACACCGTCGACTTTGACCGCATCTGCGCTTTTGTGGACATCAACTTCAACCGCCATGTGGAAGGCACCGTCTCCCTGTGTGTGGAGAAGGACGGAGCCCACATCTGCGACTTTGAGCAGTCCGTCCGCGGTGAGTCCGCCCTGGTCAGCATCCGCCTGCCCGACATCAGCATGACGGACAACAAGGAGTACAACTGGTCTCCCGAGCGCCCCAACCTCTTTGACGTTGCGGTCACCCTCTCCGATGAGAACGGCCCCTGCGACACCGTTCTGACCTACTTCGGTCTCCGCAAGATCGCTGTCCACGGAGACAAGATCTTCCTCAACAATTCCCAGTATTACCTGCGCACCGTTCTCGATCAGGGCTACTGGACCGAGGGTATCTACCGTCCCGCCACCGATGACGGCTTCCGCCGCGACGTTGAGCTGACCAAGGAGCTCGGCTTCAACGGCGCCCGCAAGCATCAGAAGATCGAGGATCCCAAGTACTACTACTGGGCCGATAAGCTGGGTCTCCTCGTTTGGGGTGAGCTGCCTTCCTTCTATTCCTTCACCGACCGCGCCGCAGAGGATGCCATCAACACCATGCGCGAGTTCATCATCCGCGACTTCAACCATCCCTGCATCATGGCCTGGGTTCCCTTCAACGAGACCTGGGGTCTGCGCAAGATCGTCGGTGATCCGAGACAGTCCGACCTGGCCCGCTGCCTCTATTACCTCTGCCACAGCGCCGATGAGGGCCGCCTGGTCAGCACCAATGACGGTTGGGAGAACGTTGCCCCCACCGACTTTATTTCCGTCCATGACTACCGCACCCTTACCGACAAGCTGGTGAAGTACTACAGCGACCGCAGCTTCATCAAGAACGGCGCTGCCCGTACCGGTCATCCCTACCGTCTGCCCGGCGAGGAGTACGGCGATATTCCCATCCTGTACACCGAGTTTGGCGGCAAGCGCATTGCCGGCGACGAGGGTTGGGGCTATGACAACGCGTTGGAGAGCGTGGATGCCTACGTGGCCGACATGGATAACGACGTCAGCGCCGTCGTCTCCATTCCCACCATGTGCGGCTACTGCTACACGCAGCTGACCGACTGCTATCAGGAGACCAACGGCCTTCTGTATATGAACCGTGAGCCCAAGGCGGATATCGAGCGCCTCGCGGCGATCTTCAAAAAGAAGCCCTAAAAGCAGAAAACGAACACATCCGGCAGGAGTATTCCTGCCGGATGTTCCGTAAAGAAGGAGGTGGGTGAAAATGGAATACCGCAATGTGCGGGAAGGCCGGTTTGTAGCCCGCCGTAACCGCTTTGTGGCGGAGGTGGAGCTGGACGGTGTCGTTACACCCGTACACGTAAAAAACACCGGCCGTCTGCGCGAGCTTTTTGTTCCCGGGACCGAGGTCTGGCTTTCGGGAAGCTCCGCGCCCGGGCGCTCGACCGCGTGGGATCTCATCGCCGCGCGGCGGGACGGGCGGCTCTTTCACGTGGATTCGCAGGCGCCGAACCGCCTCTTTGCCGAGTGGCTCCGTTCCGGCGCTTTGGGAAAGGTGGAAGATATCCGCCCGGAGGTGAAGTTTGGAGAATCCCGGCTGGATTTTTCCTTCACCCGTGAGAGAAAGCCCTGCCTTGCGGAGGTCAAGGGCGTCACCCTTTGCCGCGATGGCGGGTTTTATTTCCCGGATGCGCCCACAGAGCGGGGCATCCGCCATCTTGCGGAGCTGGCCCGCGCCGTAAAGATGGGGTATACCTGCTATGCCGTGTTCGTGGCGCAGGCCGATGGGGCGGAATTTGTTTCGCCAAACCCCGACCGTCCGGAATTTGCCGCCGCCCTCGCGGCTGCGGCCGCCGCCGGCGTCAAGCCCATCGCCTTTGACTGTCGGGTAGAACCGGGACGTGTCTGCCCGGGCAGAGAGATCCCCGTGATCCTGCAGGAGGGATGAAAATGGTACGTTTTCTCATTCGGAAATACATAAAAAATTATGAAAACACCCAGGACCGTACCGTGCGTACGGCCTATGGAACGCTGGCAGGCGTGCCGGGTATGGTGTGCAATTTCCTGCTTTTCGGCATCAAGCTCTTTGCAGGTATCGTCACCGGCTCCATCGCCGTCACATCCGACGCCTTCAACAACCTTTCGGATATGGGTGCTTCGGTGGTTTCGGTCATCTCGGCAAAGCTCTCCAATCAGCGCCCCGATGCCGACCATCCTTACGGTCACGGCAGATACGAGTATATTGCCTCCCTCTTCGTGGCGGTGATGATCCTCATGGTGGGCATCGAGCTTTTAAAAAGCTCTGTGGATAAGATCCTGCATCCCACAGAGGTGACGGTATCGCTGCTTCCGTTGGCGCTTTTGTGCATTTCGGTTGCGATCAAGGTGTGGATGTTCTTCTTTAACCGTTATATCGGCGGCGAGATCGATGCCCCCGTGCTGCGCGCCACCGCGGCAGACAGCCTTAACGATGCGATCTCCACTGGCGCGGTCATCCTCACCACCGTCATCGGCACTTTCCTTCCCTTCGCCATCGACGGTTACGTGGGTATTTTCGTCTGCCTGCTCATCTTCAAAGCCGGTCTCGGCATTATGAAGGAGACCATCGACCTGCTGCTTGGCCGCGCACCGGATAAGGAGCTGGTTGCCCGCATCGGGGAGATCGTCACCTCTGGCGAGGGCATCATCGGCATCCATGATCTCATCGTCAACGATTACGGCCCCGGCCGATGCATCGCCTCTGTTCATGCGGAGATCCCGGCGAAGGCAAATATCATCCGCGCCCATGAGATCATCGATGCGCTGGAGATGCGCATCTCCGAGGAACTGGGCGTCATCATGGTCATCCACATGGATCCCGTCATCACCGACGATCCCCACATCAACGCCCTGCGGGAATGGGTCACGGCAGCGGTTTCCGGCGTTGACGAAAGCTATACCATGCACGATTTCCGCATCACGGAGGGCGAGGAGCGCATCAACCTGATCTTTGACGTCGCTGTCCCCGTCGGAACGCCGGAAAAGAAGATCACGGCGGATCTGGACGTGCTGAAAAAAGCCATTCGGGCAAAGGACTCGCGCTACGCCGCAGTCATCGCCGTGGATACCTACGTGCCGTAAATAAAAGAGAAGCAGATGCCGGTGCATCTGCTTCTTTTTTCGCCTGTTGTATGACGCGCGAACCAACGGCAAATGTAGTAGTTGTTGACAAAATGCGCATCATATGATACTCTATAAAAAAAGCGGATCTCTTCCTAAAAAAACAAAATAATAACCAAAAAACGACAAAATTCGACATAATTCGATATCAAAAAAACAAAAATATCGATAAAATGCAAACAAATACTTGACCTCTGAAAGGTGATATGCTATTCTCTTCCTGCGGAGAGCTCCCGCTGATGCATCGGAGAAAAATGCAGGAAAGGAAAGTATATGAAAACAAAACAGGTTACGCGATCCCGCGGGCAGAAATGGATAGCCCCGGTACTGGTTTTCGCATTGCTTGCCGTTATGATTTTTCCTGTGGCGGCAACTCTTGTTTATCCTACAGTTACATTGAATCCCATATCGTATCATACGGTAGGGGATACGGTTACTTTTACCGCAACGTCAACACTGCCATGCTGGCGTATGGCGGCAAAGTATGAGCACAATGGCACAACTACATGGCTGACAGATGTATATTCAAACTACGGCCAATGGTCCTTTACGGTGAATTCTGTCGGGTATTATACTGTGACGGTATATGCACGCAGCTATGAGCCGTCAGATCCCCGCAGTGCCAACAGCGGCTCATCCCCGATGACCTTCTACGTATACCCGGAACACGAGCACAGCTATGCGACCACGTATTCCTATGAGTATTCGCATCCCCATCAGGCCTATTATGAGTGTACAAACGATGTAGGGATCTGCGACGAAGAAAAGTTGTACGTCAATGCATATTATAACGGAAATTACCCATATTGCACAGCGACTACGGGCTCGATCACCAAAATCTGGTGTAAGAACGACGGAAATAATACACAGCTGCAGAGCTCAAGCTCGGAGCTTGTGTATTTCTGCAATACCCATACGGAAACGGTGACGGATGATGCCACTTTCCCAGGCTATCAGTTTTCTCACAGTCTGGTAACGGATGCAAACGGCTCTGCGGTACAAAGCTCTTCCCGTACCCGGTCGGTCACCATCACCTCCGGCAGCATCTCCCCCCAGTGCCTGTACGGTTATGTACGCTATCAGTTTGATGAATATGTTGCCCTGTCTTATTTGAGCCTGTCAAGAACAGAACTGGAGCTTTCGGAGGGCGAGACCCATACGCTGACAACGACTGCGTACCCGTCCAATGCATCGAACACAGGCTACACCTGGCAGACCAGCAATTCATCGGTGGCAACCGTGTCCTCCTCCGGCAGAGTTACGGCGGTGGGACCGGGCACGGCGCTGATTTCCGCAGTCCCTTCGGACAGCAGCGCGACATACGACTCTTGTCTTGTGACTGTGTATGCGTATGATCTGGATGTGGAAAATTACTATGATTATGCGTTTAGTACTCGTATCAATGGTGATTCTGTGGCCGAAGCATTTATTTCAAATGTTGTAGGGGTTGCTCAGGATGTATTCGGTAGCGTTTTTGGGTTACGCCTCCATGAAACAAAGCTGCAGAAATACAGTTCGCTTACAGATCGGTGTTTTTTGAATCGCACACCGCCGATTACCGACTATCTTTCGGCTGAATGCCAGATTCACACGCCGAGATGTACGGATGAATATAGAGCATACGAAGATTTTGTGGTCGGTCATTCCGGTACGGAGTATAAGACAACGGCCCTGTGGACGGGAAAGGAACTATTCGGCGCAGGAGCAAACGGAAGCTATATTAAAGAGTCTAAAGCAATATCCATGGAGAATCTTCCTGCTAATGACAACTACTTAGTCGCAGATTTCGCAGATATATATGTGCATGAACTTGCGCATTCTGTTGGCGCTGTGGATCATTATCATTATGGAGATAAAGACGCGGATTGTAAAAATAAATATTGTGATACTTGCGGAAGTGACCCAAGACCTGTAGAATGTCAAATGGTAAGTCTACGACTCGGAGAAGTAAATGGAGACTATACCAATTTGTTCTGCAATGGGTGTGAAGCAGATATGGCGTCACATCTTGCAAATCATCATTAAAGGAGGCATAAGAATATGACCAAAAAATTTAGGGTTTCGGCGATCCTGCTTGCGCTGGCCATGCTGCTCTGTGCCTGCGCGGAGATTCCGCCGGCGTCCTCCGAATTGCCGCCGGTATCCTCCGAATCGGCAGAGTCGAGCGTAACGCCCTGTCCGACACCGACGGAGGCGGTGAGCCCGACTCCCGCGCCGACGGCAACGCCGATCCCCACAAAGAAGCCGACGGCAACGCCGACTGTGAAGCCCACAGCAACCCCTACAACTGCTTCGCAGGGGTTGCCGCCAGACTATCCGCGTTCGACTTCCTTCAGAACAGTAGACGGTCTGCGAGAGTTCCTTTTGACGGAAAAAGAAACCTATGGAAAAGGCCATTATGCCACACTTTTCCAGTCCGTAAGGTCTCGTGGCTATTTTATGAAACCGGTTTTTACAGATGATATCCAGTTTCGCACAAAAAATGACTATAAGGTGGCAGCTGCGGTTACGGAATCAGGATTTGAAGCTCCATCGGTAGCCTATAGATTGTTATACCGAGACACAGATGTACTGCTTTATATCCATGAGATTGATGAGAGCAACAGTCAAACTGTGCGAGAGCATCTGTATGCCCATCAAAGCGGGAAAGACTTGCGCGATACGGATGGATACACGCTGGATACAATAAAAGAAAAAGGCATTGTAGAAAAAAACGTTATTACGAAATCCGGAAACATGAAAACCTGTGGTAAAGTTTTTGGTTCTCGTTACAAAATCTGGTTTATGCTGGATGATACCCATCTCGTCTCCTTGGAGTGGTATACGACAGATGCTGATACTGCCGAGGAACTTGTTTCCAAGCTGGAATTTGAGAAGGTGGAGCTTGAGCCCGTGACGGAGGCACCGGAGCCGACCCTCCCGGCGGGAAAGGTCACTCCGACCCCGGCGGCGGAGATTACGCCCGAAGCCGAAAAAGTGACCCCGTAAAACTTGATACAAAAAGAAGGCAGAGACCGCATTTTGCGGTCTCTGCCTTGTTGTTTATGGGATTGATCAATAATTGGTCTCGCGGATCTTGAAGTAGGCCTGGGGATGGGCGCAGACGGGGCAGAGCTTGGGGGCGTTCTTGCCAACGTGGATGTGGCCGCAGTTTGCGCAGGTCCAGACCATGTCGCCGTCACGGGAGAAGACGATGCCCTGCTCGATGTTGGC